>JAFGQA010000160.1 GCA_016935885.1 Phycisphaerae bacterium
GAGCCCCCGACCTTGGTCGGGGGGCACGTTCTCACGGACATCCGGCTGCCCCCCGGCCAAGGCCGGGGGCTCTTGAACGTCGCTGCAGGCTGATTTGTCTTGGGCGATCTCAAGTTCCTCGCCATACCTACTCAAATGACGTACACCCAGCAGAGCCTGGCGCTCTTCCTCCGTCGGTAGCTCCGACGAGACAGGCCGAATACATGAAAGCACCCAAGCATCTCCACGAAGGAGCCATCCTCGCCATCGTGCTTCTTCTCTCCTTCCTGCTGAAACTCCACAACCTCGGCCACGCCGCGCTGACGTACTTCGACGAATGCTTCCACGCCATCGTGGCCCGCAACCTCCTGAACCACCCGCTCAAGCCAACCCTCGTCGAAACCCCATACCTCCCGTACGATTTCCGAAACTGGACCGAGACACACGTCTGGTTGCACAAGGGCATCCTCCCACTGTGGCAGATCGCCCTGGCCTACGCGGTCTTAGGCGTCAACACATTCGCCCTCCGCCTACCCTCTGCCATCCTTGGTACGGGTGCCGTCTGGCTGACATACCTGATCGGCAAGCAGCTCCTCGACCGCCGGGCCGCCCTCATCGCCGCCGCCCTCCAGGCGTTCAACGCCTCGCTCACCATGCTCGTCCACGGCTACTGGTTTAGCGACCACGTGGACACGGCCCTGACCTTCTGGGTCGAACTGGGCATCTACTTCCTTATCAGGGCCAACCGGACCGGCAGGTGGCACTTCGTCCTGCTCGCCGGACTCGCACAGGGCCTTGCCTTCCTCTGCAAGCAGTATCTCGCCGCGATCATCTTCGGCCTCGCTCTCGTCGCGTGGCTCCTGCCGATCGTCGGTCTCGGCCGGACGAAGCATTGCAGGCTTGGGCCTAAACACCTCCTCGGCTTGCTCCTCGCCACACTGATCACCGTTGCTCCCTGGACGATATGGTGCCTCATCAAGTTCCCGGACGAGTTCCTGTATGAACTGCTCCACGCCAGCCGTCATCTCGGCACCGACGTCGAAGGCTGGGGCGCCCCCTGGGATCGGGTCCTCTTCGACTACATGTTCCAGCTTTACTTCGTCTTTTATACGCCGGTCATCGTCGCGGCGATCGCGTTGCTGCGCAACGCCTTCAGAAAACGGCACACGGGCCTGTGGCTGACCTACGCCTGGGTCCTCGGCGTCCTCGTCCCGCACCTGCTGGCCGAATCGAAGACGCCTTCCGCAACCATCCTAGCCATGCCCCCGCTCCTCCTGCTCCTGGGATACCTCATCTCCGAAGCATGGCGCAACAATCGCTGGGCCTTACTCACCTGGACCGGTGTCATGGCCGTCAGTCTGGCCTACCCCACCACCGGCAAGGAACTCGAACGCGGATACACGGACCCCCCTGTGTTTGCGGGCGTGATGCGCCAGGAGATGTGGATTATCTGGCACGTGCTCGGCGCCTTGCTTCTTGCCCTCCTGCTCGAAGCCCTGGCCCGATGCTGGCGCGCGTCCTTGTCTGCCCGGCGTGAACGCATCGCCGACGATGCGAGAAGGCTTGCCTTGTGCTTCTGCGTGTTTGCCACGCTTGTTCTTGGCTATCGGACACTCCGCCAAACCTGGAACGTCACCGAACGAGCGCTGAGCGAGCCCGCCTTCGCCGAACTCGCCGCCTTCGTGCGAGACGAGTTGCCCGATAATGCCGTCCTGCTGGTCGATGTTCAGGTCGTCGGAGAGCACCAGCTCATCGAGTTCCGCGCCGAACGCACGTGCTACATCCAATACAGCGACAGCACCGGGAGACCTGGCGCCCGCACATGGCAGGAAGACGCCCGGAGAATCGTCGCCGCGGGCGGCATCCCCTACCTCGTCACGCCGCGGCCGCTCCCCCTCCACAAGATCTTCACCAGCACCAAGGACCAGCGATTCATCTATGAATACAAATGTCCTCAGTGAGTCCTCCAAGCTGTCGAGTAGACTGCTCCCCACGGCACTGCTCACCCGCGCCCGGATACGCGTATCGGCAGTATGTCCTAGACGTCAAGCGTTGACAGATCATATACTTGATACAAGGCCTCTATGTGGTTGGCCGTCTTGACCGACCACTGGCACGGGCTCCCAGGACACATCTGATCTGGACCGGGCGCCGATGACTGACGATCTTACAGCGCAGGACGGTTTTGCCGTGGACCCCGAACGAATCGAAGGTCCCCGCCGCCTTGTCCTTTGCCTCGTGGCGGACGAACAGGCCATCGATCGCTTTCCCACAGCCGTGCGTTACCTTCAAATCGGCCTCCTCGACGAGGCCGTCGACACCGTCCTGGTGATACCGGAGCACAACCGTGCCAAATCGCTGATAAGCGGGCCTACTACTGTCGTCACGCACCGCAACACCCGATGGCCGCTGGCTCGTTGGGCCCGGCGAGGTGTCATCGCTCAGGTCCGACGCAGGATCGACGCCCTCCGCGCCCCCGCGCCCGTCATCGTCCACGCCATGACCGCGTCGGTGGCGGCACTCGCCGCCGATATGGCCGCCGCCACCGGGGGCGACCTCATTGTCAACCTCTCCTCTGCCCTCGATATAAACAGTCCCGACCTCGCGCCGCACACTGAAAGGGTGGCCACGTTCATCACCCCTTCACAGCGCGTTCACCGCGCCGTCACGGCGTCGTCCGCCATCCAAGCACCCATCGAGATCGTCCGGTTCGGCGCTCCCGCGTTGGCTTCACCCGCCGCCTTCAGTGCACCACAACTCGCCCCGGCACTGGTCTTCGCCGGCGAGCTTTCGGCTGGCTGCGGTGTGGAGGCCATCATCCGTGCAGCCAAGCGCGTCCTTCAGTCTCACCCCAACCTGCTTGTCTTCATCATCGGAAAAGGACCCGCCGAGAGCAGCCTGCGACACCTGGTCGACGCCCTGGGCCTGAGCTCAACCATCACGTTCACGGGACGTCTCGAACACTGGCGGACCGTGCTCGAAGCCGCCGACATCTTCTGCCTGCCACGCTCCGGAGCCGCCTACCGCGAAGAGCCCATCCACGCCCTCGCCGCCGGCCTTGCCGTCATCGCCGCCGAGGGTTCCCCCTATGACGGAATGATCGACGAACAGACCGCCTTGCTCTTCCCCGAGGACGACGAAGCCCGACTGGCCGATCAAATCTGCCGCCTTCTCGACAATCACGAGTTCGCCCGCTCTCTCGCCATCACCGCCCAGTCCCAGGCCAAATCGCGACACTCCATCGCCAAAATGGTCTCCGACCACGTCCGAATCTACAGGCAACTCGAAAGCCGCAGCAGCACTCTGCCTCTATCCACAGGCCGATAAACCCGCCCCACCGCACGCCGCCTGCTTCCCCGTTCCCCCTCAGCGTCCGCGAATCAACCACTTCCAAATACTGATACAATGGCTCCCGCCGCGGACCGATCTAACCGTACAAACACGGCATGGGAGGGGCCAACAAGTGTCTGGAATAGTCTCTCCACCCGGCCCCGGAGTGGCCCCTCCGTCCGGCTTGCCGTTTGGCGGATGCCAACATGGGGGAACGAAGCATGACGCAACCCGCGCACCACAGGTGGCACGGATCGTGGGATCGACCGTCGCACGAACCGCGGCATAGACAGGGGCACAAACCATGGCACGGGCGTCTCGCCCGTGTCGCCGTTTCATTCACAGCCGTCTCGCTGGCAGCCACGACCGCCTGCCACAAACCGGAATCCTGGTCATTCACCGGCCCGCGCGTCTACCTGATCGAAGGCACGCCAGACGAGGAATCCGACGGGCTCACCCTCATTCGCCACGAACTTGAGAAGCACGAGATCAATGCCAAGATCTACTACCCGGACGACTGGCTCAAGATCGTCGTCGACATCGACGCCCAGCCCGATGAAGAGGCCATCCTCGTCGGCCACGGCCACGGCGCCTTCCTCGCCACGCAGGTCGTCCGGCACTACGCCCAACGCCACAAGATGAAGTTTATCGAAGCCATCTTCACCCTCGACGCATTCAACAAGGACTGGCCGCACAACGAGTACGAACGCGACGAGAAGGAGCCCCACGTTCAGCCCATGCCCATTCCCATCGGACACAACGCCATCAAGGTGCGCAACTACACCCAAGACAACCCCGATTCATGGCGATGGGGCAGCGACCTCGTCTCGACTCGCGCCTCGAACATCGCCCTGGAACATCCGTACTACTGGTACGACGACTACTGGAACCGCCGGCCCGTCACGGGCCAGCACCTCGTCGAGAAAATCCAAGACGGCAACGTCCTGCACGTCACGATTGACAACCACGAGGCGTTGATCCAACGTATCATCATGATGTGCCGAAAGGCGGCACTCTCGCCGTACCACTATACGCCGCCCGAGCACCACCCGGATGTCAAGAAGAAGGACCGACAGGAGCCGACGCCACGACAAAGGCGCGAAGCGGCCTGACGAACCGGCCCGCTCGCCGGGCCGAAAATCCTCGCTGGGCCGAGAATCCCTGGGCCGAGAATCCCTTCTCGGCCGATCTACACAAACCTCCTGGACAAAGACACTGCTCCTCGCGGCACTGGCGACCACCATCAGTGCCGTCGTCTTTGCGCAAGCGTCCAGTCCCCGAGGCATGATTGCCGCCATCACTGAGCTGGAGGCACGCGGCTTCAATGTCTCCACCGGCCAGCATCTCCACGAACACGTGACGTGGCAAGACATCGTCGATGCTCGCAACGCGGCCATTCGCAGCAACCCCAAGGCGCGGGCCCAGTACGCCCTCCGACAACTGATGATCCTTCTGCTGGACGTACAAAGGGAAAGGCGGACGGCACATGAGGCCGCCACCGAAGCGATACATTACGTCAATCAGGACAGCGACAACCTCATCGCGCGGCTCGTGTGCGCAACCCTCCTCGACATGCAGCCAGCGGCCCAACAGCCAGACGGTCCCACCATCATCCGCCGCTTCGAGAGGATGCGCGGCATCATTGAGAGGAACCCACGCGCCACGCGAACAACGCTCTACAATTCAGAGTTCAGACAGACGTTTCAATCGGTGATCAGCAAATACGTCAGCCGTCCGGACGTGGCCGTCGGCCTCTCCGAGTCCATCCCTCAAAACCTCATCGACGAGCACTACGCCGCGCTCTCAACCGTACGGAGCCATCTGGCCGATATGGCCGCCGAACTTCGTGAGCAAGGACACACAGAGGAATCCGATACCTGCCTGCGCTGGATCGGCCAGGCCGCCTTGGGTCTGATGGCGACAGACTCCCACGCAGGCACCCGTCTCTTCTGCGCGGAACTCCTCGCCGAGACGCTTGGTGAGGAAGCCCCCGCCGCGAAGGACCTCAAGCGACTCAGGTCCGACTTTCACGATGCCGTCCGTCGAGCCCCCAAGGATCTGTGTACCCACGCACCCGCCTTCGACGCCGACGCGTACAAGTCGGCCTTCCATCGCCTCGTCGCCGCATGTGTCCTGGCCTTGAGCGCACTCGGCGCCGCGGCGCTGTTTGTCGGCGCCGGCATCGCGAATCTGATCAAGGTCGTCCTGCGGCGCGGCATCGTCCGATCGTCGGCCGAGAAACGCTGTCCAGTCTGGGCCAAAACGACCATCGCCCTACTGCCCACGTTCGCCCTTGCCTTACTGATCGTTGCCAAACTCACTACGAACGGCCCCTATTCGACGATCTGGGCAATCACACTCGCGGTCGTCGTCGTCCTGGTTGGGGCACTCCTCGCCGTCGCGCTGGCAGGCATCGCCACGACAACGGACAGCAAGGCGGCTAAACGACGCCTGGCGCTTTCGGCATTCCTCCTCATCGCCGTGGGTCTGATCGCCGCCGCGCCCCCACACACCATCACACGCTACTATCGCTGGCTGGACATCAACGTAGGGATGGCGTGGATCATCGTGCTCGGCCCCCTCGTCGTGGTGATCGCCGCGTGCCTGCTATCTCCCGCCCGACTCCGCACGATCACCGCCGCCGCCGCGCTGGTCTGGTGTCTCAACATCGCTGCCGCGTTCGTCGCCCTGCAATTCCACCGCGCAGCCGACAAGCATTACCAACAAACCGTCGTCGCGGGCAGCCTGGATGAAATCGCCACTCGACTCGGCCCCGACTGGCAAGAGCAGTACATCGCCCCCGCCCGACAAGCGTTTGGTGATGATCCACGCTGACCGATCGCGGCGGATACGCGCCGCAACCACGCATGTCACCGCTGCCAGACCCAGCGACATTCCCCCCCAAACACCCCTACTGACAACTGACGACTGATAACTGATACGCCGGCGGCTTCTCCCTACCTCACCTCTCGTGCCGCGAACGGTGCATCCACGGCCGTCATGCTCTTGATGACAAGCGGCTCGGTGGGTTTGTGCTCGCTGTCCACGGGCAAATCGCCCAGTTTCCGGAGGGTCGCCAAGGATTCAGGCCCATCCACCTGGGCAAACGCCGTGTACCGGCCGTCCCAACCCGGCTGGCGGGACAGGCAGATGAAAAACTGGCAACTGGCCGAGTTCACGTCCGACTCAATCAGCGCCATCGCCACCGTGCCGACGTCAAACGGCGTGTCGTTGAACTCCGGCTCGATGCAGACGCCGTCCGGCCGCTTGCCGGTGCCGGTCCCGTTTGGACAACCGCCAAGAATGAACTGATTGGCATAAATCGTGTGGAAAGTCTTGTCGCTGTAGAATCGCTTCTCGACCAACTCCAGAAAATTGGCCACGGTACGGGGGGCCTTGTCATACAGGAGCCGCATCGTTAACGCTCCGTGCTCCGTGTCCATGACCACTTGCTTGTACTGCACGACCTTGATCACGAGCGGCTCCGTTTGAACTGCCCCGCCGTACGGCCGCCACAGCAATTGATAGATGCCGCTTTGGTGCAAACCGGGATAGAAGCGCGCCACGTCAAACCTCAATCCCACCGACGCGAACGGCGCCACCGTGATCGGCGGCACCGGGTACTCCGGCTTCCGCGTCACCCGATCCCCCATCCGCGGATTCTGCTCCGAGGCCACCTCCAAGCCTCGGAAATCCTCGCCCGAGAACACGTGCTCCAGCGGCAACCCCATACCGAGATCCGGCCGCTCCTTGCCCTTCAAGGCCCCGGGCACCGTCAGCACGACGGGCTCCTCCGTCACATTCTGGACCACGAACTCGACGGTCACCTGCCCCCCGACCGGCACGATGGTCCGGCTTGGACGCAACTCGGCACGAATGCTGCTCGATAACGGCCTAGACGGCGGCACGGCCTCGGCCTCGGTCTCGCCCGAAGATGGCTGCACCGGGAAGCACGCACACACCGTCACCATCCAGTTGATTGCGCTGGTCATCACCACCTCACAGTCCGGATTGCGCCAGAACCACTCCCCCCATCAGCCTGCCGCCAGCGGGGCCAAACGTGCCACCGACCGGGGCGCCTGTTATCAAGTGGATCGCTCCTTCCCCGCGGCACAAGCCGGCTTGGCGACCCGCGCCTCAAAAACCCTATCTTAGCTAAACTCCGGTCCCGGCGACAACGGTCGATACCGTTCGACACATAATCAGGAAGTCCAGTTTCAACGACCAGTGATCGATATAGAACAGGTCCAACTCCATCCACTGCTCGAAGCCGATCCGATGGCGGCCCTTGATCTGCCACAGGCACGTCAGACCCGGCCTCATGCTTAGCCGCCGGCGCTGCCAGCGATCGTATTGCTTCACCTCCGCTGGAATCGGAGGTCGCGGCCCAACGACGGACATATCCCCCAACAGCACATTGAAAAGCTGAGGCAACTCGTCCAGGCTCCATCGACGCAGCACCTTGCCGATCCCTGTCACGCGAGGGTCTTTGTGGCTCTTGTAGGTGGGCCCTCCCTTGAATTCGTTCAGATGCGCCACCGATGCCTGCTTTCCCTCCGCGCCCTGCTCCATCGTCCGGAACTTGTACATCCGAAACTCCCGGCCGTTCAAACCGCTGCGACGCTGCCTGAACAGAACGGGCCCCGGAGACCCCAACTTGATCAAAACCGCGCATATCAACGTTATCGGCGCGGTCAAGCTGATTCCGATAATCGCGATGATGACATCCAACGCTCGCTTGATCGAAAGCGATTCCGGCGCGTGCCGTGCCGGCGAATACGTCAGCAAGGGCACGCCGTGGAAATCCTCCATTTCCGGTAGCGAATGGCATACCATCGACTCCGCCTGCACGTGGGCGGTCACGCCCACCTCCTCGCACAACCGCACATAAGGCAGAATGGCCGGCAGTCGCTCCAATGGCGTTGAGAAGATCACTTCATCGACCACCCGCTCATCCAATATCGGACCTAGGTCGCCTACATCGCCGAGCACGGCGCCCGTCTGGTTCCGGGAGGTGTCCGCCTCCCAAGGGCCTGACAGGTGCCCCACCACCACCGGACGCCCCAACGTCACCGATCGCAGCAACCGCCGCAGTCGCACCGCCTGCCTGCCCGTCCCGACGATCAGCACGTGCCGCCGTTGTCGGGATCCCGTCCAGCGCCCAATCAAACCCGTTATACCCCGCACCGCCATTGTGGTCGCAGGGAGCAGAAGCCCAACAAAACCGATCTGAGCGCGGGGATACAACTCGCGCTCAAACAGCAGCGCCAGCCCCGACATGAGCAAACCCAAGACGGCCGTCGCCGCAACCGCGTTGTACGCCGACCACCGCCAGGATCGCCAACGCTGCCGATACCAGCCCAGCCAGTTGAGAATCAGCGGCCAGCCGATGGGAAGAAGCACGAGGACCTTCATGTGGATCCGGACGCTGCTGAGATACTCCGCAGGCGGTCCCACATAGACCAACTCCGGCCAGTCCGTGCGCATCCACAGGTGGCAGCGCAGCACGTCGGCCAGCACATAGGTCAGGAACACAACCAACGCGTCGGCCGCAATCATCCACGCGCGGACTTGTCGCCATGTTTTGGAATGGGTCATGCCAAGGTCTTGATCTTTGCCGCCGGGCCACCCTGGTCTGGGCCTGGACGGATACCTCAAACGGGAGGGCCCGGTGGTCATTGCGAGGCCAGACAGCTACCTGCGCGTGCCAGAACCGCCCAGGAATCCTACCTGGCTCCTTTCGCCGTGGCAATCCCTGCCGAGCCGGTCGGTATGGTCCGCACGCCAGCACGCCCTGCAACACGTGTACCTCGGCAAGGTGCCACTGGCAGCTTGCCTGCCAGTCTGTATGCCCCATGCGCCCACCGGAGAGACCGCATGGGCGGACACGCGGCTGCACGTACTCTGCGGGGTGGCATGGGTAAGCGGAGCCGCCAGCGGCGGCGGAGCTTACCCGTGGGCGTCTACGCTGGGCCGAGAATCCCTTCTCGGCCCGATGTGTCGAGCTGTGGGAGAAGACTCCCGCCGGGAGTGGATGCGAGAAGGGATTCTCGCACCAGCGGTTACCCGTGGGCATCCATTCCAGCCCGTTCTCACTGGTAACGAACGACCCGCCCCTGTGGGGCGGTTCGTTCGTTCCGCATACCACCTCGTTTGAACGCCCAGCACGTACAAGCCGCCCGAGGCACCCAGAATCGAATGCCGCCGGAAGTGTCACGGCCCCTGTTCGGCTGGGCACGATCAATTGGCCGGCGTCACGCCACTGCCGCACTTCAGAACTTCGGCGACTATCGTTCCGTACCACACTTTGGTCGCGGCCAAAGTCCGCGCTGTGAAACGCTGTATTACTTCTGACCTTCGGCGCCGGCCGGCTGGTCCGGCCGCAGCAACCGGGCAGCCCCAACTTCCTCAAACCGCGATAGATCAGTCCAGAAGGTTCCGTCACCCGCATAGAACAGGCGAATCGATTTCGGCTCGAAGTTGTCGGCGAAGGTGTACAAGTTAAATGCCTGGGGGCTGCCGAAGGCCTCAACCAGCATCTTGTATCCTTCCGCTTCGGCCTCGTTCTTCATCCTCTCGACGTCGGCCCGAGCCTGGCCGAGGATCTCCGTACGCTGGGCGTCAAGCTGGGCAACCTGCTGCTGAATCGTCGCCACGTCCAGGCTCGCCCTGGCGTCGGTCTCGGCCGCGGTCTTCTCCCCTTCGGCCTCGATATTGGCCACCATGACGCGCGTATCCGCCTGGATTGTCTCCCTGGCGATATCCACCTTCTTCTGCACTTCCTCGAGCTGCGCCTTGACCGTGGCCGCCTCCCGCTGCTTCTCCTTCGTGATCTGCTTCTCGATGGCGATGTAGCTCTGCTGGATGGTCCGCTTTAGGTCCTCGGTCACCTCGCCGCCCTCCGGACCGCCCTGCGGCGCGTGGACCTCGATCTCCCGCACCAACGCCAACAGGATCTCAATGTGTTTCTTGCGACACACACGCTGCAACTCCTTTGTCAGGTCGCGCTGAAACAACTCCCGCTTCTCGCCCCGGATGAAGTCACGCGCCGAGTAGGTCGAACCGATGTTGCGGCAGATCGAACGAAGCTGCGGCCCGATCACCTTGTCCAGCACGCGGTCGACGTTGCCGAATTCGTTGATGGTCTCCGCCGCCCGTTGCGGATGAATCCCCCACACCACCGTCACCCCGACTCGAATCAAATACCCGGTGTCGGATGGGAACGAGATCCGGTAGTTGTCCTGCTCGCTGATCTTGGTCTGGGAGTACTCGTTGAAGCCGATCTCGATCAGTGTCACCTTCTGGAGCTTCGGGTTGATGAAATAGACACCCGGCTGTAGCACGTCTCGCAACGTGCCACGCTCGCCCGGCCTGGCTAGGCGCCGCACGTAGCTGGCCGACTCCTCCGGCTCGGCGGCATCCTTGCCCTCCGCCTCCGCGGACTCGACCGAACCACCGTAGACCAACTCAGGCAGGGCCGCCGTCTTCTCCGCCTCGGGTTGATTGCCGAACAGATTGGTCACCACGCCGACGAAGCCCGCCGGAATGACCACGGCAGGATGCAATTCGACGTCATACACGTATGGGTTGATCTTGTACGTCCCCGGCGTGAGCACTTCTTCAAGGATACCCCTCATGCCTGAAGCGCGCTTCACGATGGTCTGTCCAGCGGGCGGCTCCTTGCCGACCTTTCGAGCCACCACGCCGATCTTCGGAAACTCGCCCTTGAACGCAAACGAGCCCGCACGCAGTTGGTCACGTTGCCGAACGTCAAGCGAGTGAATCCACTCCCACGTCGACGGATCACCGGACGGAATGACGGTCAGGTCCTGCAGCTCCCAATCGTAGCGGATCGGGTCACGGAAATGCCGGCCTGGTCCAAGGACCTCAGCCTGGATGCCCCTTTGACCCGGCTCCGTAGCCACCAACTGACCTGCGGGCAAGGCCGTGCCCATCTTGCGAATCAGAACCGCGCACTTGTCCGGCGGAACGTAGATCCGAAACGTGAACCAACCGACCACCAAAACGACCGCCACCACCAGGAGCAAGAAACCGATGATTGAACCGATGAACCGCTTGATCATTGGGCACCTCCTTCGGACGACTTGACCGCTTGCGAAGGCTTGGCCTTGAAGGTCTGAAACTCCTTGAATATCTCGGCGAATGGCCCGTCGGTGTTGCTTAGAATCGACTGGATCGACGGGGCGACCTTCAGAACGAAGAACTGCTGGGCATAGGTGAACCCGTCCCCAAAAGCCGCCACCGCGTGGCGAAGCGGCTCGGCCCGGGCCTGATACTCAAACAAAACCACGTTGGCCGCGGCCTGGCCCCTGGAACGTAGCGCGGCCGCCTCCTTCTCCGCCGCCTCCAACGCCAGCTTTGCCACTTCGAGCTCGCGATTCGCGTTGGTCACCGCGACGGTCTTTCGTCGCTCCGCGTCCTTGACCACCGTCACGACGTCCCGACGACCGTCGCCAACAGCGCGGTTCTGAGCCTGCATTTCCTCCTGCTCGACCAGCCGGGCCTCCGCCCTGGCTTCCTCCATCTGGTTCGTGGATCGCTCGATTTCTTGATCGGCCTGCTCGCGCTGGCTGATCAGCGCGGCAATCTCCGCCGGAAGCTGAATGTCCCGAACCAACGCGGCCTTGATCCTGATCCCCTGCTGCTTGCATTCGTCTCGGAGCTCCTCCAACAGACGCTCCTGGAACGCCGTGCGCGTCTTGCCGCTGATGAACTCCCTGGCCTTCAGCTTCGATCCTTGAATTCGGGCAATGCTCCGGGCGTTCGGCAGGATGATCTTGTTCAAAATGTCATCCTTGTCGCCGTAGGCCACCGTCACCTCCGCCACGTGGTCCGGGTGAATGGACCACTCGATCGTGCCATCGATCGTTATCGTAAAGCTGTCGCTGGATGGAAAATGGATCGCATCCTCGCCCAGCATGTCGTACTTCTGGCTGCGGACGTCGACGGTATCGATCTGCTGGAGGTACGGATTGTAATACTGAAGACTTGGCCCCAGCGTCGCGCGCTGAACGCCTTTCTCACCCGGCTCCACCGTGTACGTGTTCTTCTTGACCGGCTCCCGCCCGCTGAGCAGGGTCACCACGCCCACATGCCCCTCCGGAACCTGAATCGCCGGGAACTTCTGCACATCGTACGCGAACGGATTGATGTTGTGCCGAGCGGGCTGAAGAATCGCCGCCACCGGCCCTCGCTCGTCCGGCTCCGTCGCCACGGTCTTGGGAAACGGCAGCGGCTTGCCATACTTGCGAATCAGCACGCCCACTTCATTCTGGTTGATGAGCGTCGCCTTGGCCTTGATCCGCTTATACGAGTACGGATTGTAGAAGTACCGTCCCTCAGGCATGACCTCGTATCGGATGCCCTTATAGCCGTTGCGAACGTCTTCTTCGCTCTCCCCCGTCATCGAGGCGATCTTCGTAACCAATGCCGGGTACAGGACCACCTGGTCGCCGAACTCGTCTTGCAGCTCGGCCGGCAGGATCTTCCCTGTCTTGTTCGCCAAAACCAGGATCTCGTTGGCGTTGACCTCGACCCGAAGCACGAACCACAAGACGATCAGAAGGAGGAACAGCAGGAGCAGCCCTCCACTGGCCAACAGCGACTTGATGGGCAGACGCCACTGAGGAATGGAGGGCCTCACATAGCGAGGAGCGGAATCTGACATGATGTCTCCCTTTCAGATCTGTTCGACGGCAACGGGCCATGGCCGCCATACCGTTTCGTTCGTCGGCACCACCATCCGCCAGGGCGACGGGCGCGAAAGGAATCACACCAACCGCACCCCGCAGAGCCCGCAATACTTGGCTTTGGCTCGATTGCTGTGACCGCACCGCGGACAAGGCTGCAACCTGCCGTCACGCCGGCGCGGCGACAAGCCAAGGCGAATCATAACAACCGTCCCCACCAGGCAAACACCCAACAGTAGCAAAACGATTGCCGTCATTGGATAACCCTGCCTCGGCCGTCGGCCAGCGTGACCGAATCCGCGTATAAAGTATACCCCGCCCCGGAAAGATCGGACATTATAAACGCCCGGACGGCTTGGAACGTGTCAGCCCGGCCCCAAGGCCCCCGACCTCGTCGCGGCGTACACTCAGACGGGCTGCGCAGCCACGCCCCGACCGAACTCGGGGGCTCTTGGATGCGATGACGAGCCACCTTGCGCTGGCAGCATCCATGGTAGTTGGATGCGCACACCGCCACGTTGCATGTCCAGACTAAACCTGCGATAATGCGGTACTCGACGTCTTCGCAGCATAAAGGAACAGGAGACAGAACATGAACCTCTTCAGCGCCTTCCTGCCAATGATCATCAGTATGGTCGTGCGCTTCATCGCCGAGATCGTCATGGGAATGTTCGGCCTCACTGGCTAGGAACCTATCCCGAAACCGCTGTCTGGCGCCACCACCAAGACCGCGGTGGCACGGTGGGTCTCGTTCGAGTGCCCGAGTACATGGTTCCCCGATGGCCGCGCGGGTCGAGGCCCGTAGCTGTGCCTCCGCGCGGTATCGAACCCGAAGCTCCTTCTCCGCGCGAAGTGCCAGGTGCCGGGTGCCACTGGCGGTTTGGTGCCACTGGCGGCTTGCCCGCCAGTGCTTCTTCCTATGTCGAAGACCGACGAGCGTCCGTGCCGTCGCCATCGCCCTGCAACCACGCTCGCAGGCGGCGCAGGCCTTCGTCAATCGAGACCCGCGGCTCGTACCCCAAACCACGCCGCGACGCCGAGATGTCAAACCAGTGTGCCGTGCAAAGCTCGTTCACGAGGAATCGTGTCAACCGCGGCTCGCGCCTGATCCGCAGCACGCCATACACCGCCTCCAAACACGCTCCCGCCGCCAGCGCGACGCCGCGCGGGACCCGCCGCTCTACCGGCGGCAAACCGGCCGCCGCCAGGATGCCGTTGACCAATTCCCATAGGCCCCGCGGCTCGCCCTGGCTGATGAAATACGCCTTTCCAGCAGCGGGCGAATCCGGCCCCAGCCGATCACACGCCAGCACGTGCGCCTCCGCCGCGTTGTCGATGTAGATGCAGTCGACCTTCTTGTCGACGGGCCCGATCCTGCGCAGTGAGCTCGCCCGGGCGAGGATCCGCGGCACCAGATGATTGTCACGCGGCCCCCAAATCAAATGCGGCCGCAGGGCGACCGTCAGCAGCCCGCCGCCGTTCGCCGCCAGCACCATCCGCTCGGCCTGCGCCTTGGTCTTCGGATAGTGGGCCTCGTAGTGCGCTGGGTACGGCACCGACTCGTCGACGCCCTCCATGTCCGTTCCGTCGAACACGACGCTCGGCGAACTGGTGAACACCATTCGCCTTACACCGTGTGCCCGGCAGCCAGCGATCACGTTCTCCGTACCGCGGACGTTCGGCTCGTAATACGAGTCATAGCCACCCCAGATTCCCGCCTTGGCCGCCACGTGAAAGACCACGTCGCAACCTCCACACGCCGCAACGACCGCATCTCGGTCCCGTAGATCACCCCGGACGACCTCCACACCCATCGACGCCAACTCGGCGTAACTGCCCCGCGCAAAACTGCGAACAGTGTCTCCCCTCGCAACCAGCCGCTCGACAATCGCCCGGCCAAGAAACCCGCCACCGCCGGTGACCAAGACCACCATAGCTCGATCCGTAAGGCGCCCGGCTCTGTGTCGGAGTGAATGAACCGGCGCGCACCATACTCCCTGTTTGCCACCCGCCCAAACGGCGCGGCTAGTCTGCTATCGCTCTCCAGGCTCCGGCAGAACGGCGGACAACTGCCGGGCTACTGTAGAGACTGCTCATCCGGACGAGAAGGTTTCACCGGCTGCAGCCCAGATTGCACAGAATCCCTGGGAGCGTTGAAGACAACGGTCTGCCCCGCGGTGTTCGCGGACAGCATCTGCAACAGCCGCAGGTTCAGCAGGTCCGGGTTGTCCCGCAGCATCTTCGCCGCGTTGGCGAGGTTGCGCAGCGCCGCCGTCTCGCCGCGGGTTCGCTCCAGCGAGGCTTGCCCCTCCTTTCGAGCCCTGACCACTTCGGAGAACGCTCGCCTCATCTCACCCGGCAGCATCACATCTTTCACCGCAACTGAATGAACCTGAAGCCCCGTCTCCTCGAGCGCAGACTGTGCCTCCGAGGTAAGCTCAGAACCGATTTCCAGTTGTCGCCCCAGGAGATCGTCCACCGAGATGCCCCCGACGAGCTTTCGGAGAGCTACCTGAACGGCCACATGTAACGCAGTACTGTAGTCCGCCACTTCGTGCAGTGCCTTCACAGGGTCCCTGATCTCATATGTTACGACCAGACTCACCTTCACTCCGACTTGGTCGACTGTCAGAACCTCCTGGCCGGATACGGTGCCGATGTGCTTGCGCAGATCCACGCTGGTGATCTTCGTCCATGGCCGCAAGACGCGATGCGCCCCCGGTCCGACACGCTTCCGATAGCGCCCGTTCCGGTACATGAGCCCGCACTCGAATTCATGAACCACGTACTTGATCACGAGGCCGATGTAAGCAACGAAGAACAGGAATGCGGCAATGAGTGCGTATGCGAAGTAGTCCATCGCCTCTGCTCCTACTCAAGCGGATAACTCCTCCCTCCAGGAGCCGCAGGAATCCGGCGGGAGCCCGAAGCCCGCATGGCCGCGCGCCTGCTGCGCAAAGCGCCGGCCCCTGGAGCGAGGATGCTGGGGAGTCGAACCCCGGTCCTTCCGGACGACCAAGCGGGAAGGCCGATACGCAGAACGGGCACTGAAGATTTCAGCGGCGCTGCTGGCATCTTCCCATCTTACGACACTCTACATCGCTGGTGAGTGCTGGTCAATGACCAACACGGGCTTCCCCGCGCAACTCTGTCGTCGCCCACCGAGCTAACTTCTCCCGGAAGATCTTCGCGTTATGCCGAATGTCCACCGGAAACGCCGGATGATAAAGGACCGTGTCGATGGACTGCGTCAAGTCGTTCTGTCGGGCAAGATCGAGAAGCTCGCGTGTCAGCTGCTCCTTCCCAGTTCCGTCGTCGCCCGCTTCCAGCTCGGTGCACATGACGGGCTTTTGCCGCGGTGCCTCGCCGATGCCCACCAATGCCGATCGGAACACGCGTGGGTGTTGATTGAAGATCGCCTCGCACGGCACCGTGAACAGCGTCCCGTTCTCCGTGACGACGCGATGCGCCTTGCGCCCACAGAACCACAGCCGCCCCTGCTCGTCGAAGTGACCGACGTCGCCCATACGATGCCAAATGATGTACGATTGGGGATGGATGATTGGGGATTGGGGATGGGCGCTCCTGCCTTCGCGCGTATCAGTGATCTTTGCCAACCGCGTCGCAGCGGCGTCGGTGCAATACTCGCGTGTGACAACGGGTCCCTTGACCACAATCTCGCCGATCTCGTCCGTCGGCAGAACCAGATCATCCGACCAGGTATCGATCGGATCATCGGTGATCTTGATGACACGCACCGTCACGCCCGGCATCGGCCGGCCGACGCACGTCCCGCCGCCGCGCGCGGACTGATCGCGCGTCTCTCGCAGGATCTCCCCGCTGCCGATCGACGCCACCGGCAGCGCCTCCGTCGCCCCATACGGCGTATGGATCTCCGCCTCGCCCTCCAACATCCGGCCGAACCGCTCGAGCGTCGCCGGCGGCACGGGCGCCCCGGCCGACACGACACGCTTCAAGGACGACAGCTTGACGCCGTGGGCCTCGCCGTACCGCCCCACGCGGTCTAGCAATGCCGGCGAGCCGAACATGTGTGTCACGCCCTGATCGCGAATCGCCCCGATGATCTTCACGGGATCGACCGACGCCGGACGCGTCGGGTCCATGTCCGGGAGGACAGCCGTCATACCCAACGCCGGATCGAACAACGCAAACAGCGGAAACGTCGGCAAGTCAACCTCGCCCGGGCGGATATTGAGATGCTCCCGCAGGATCCGCACCTGGGCGTCGAACATGCCGTGCAGATACAACACGCCCTTCGGCGGACCCGTGCTGCCGGTCGTGAAGATGATCGCCGCGGGTTCGTCTTCCCGCGTCGTCGCCATCTCGTACGGCCGCCACGGATCGGTTCGTAGGTCCTGCAATCGTAATCCGCCCCAACACCACCGCCGCCCCACCGTAACGCATACCCGTACCGACTTGAACGCCCCCGGGTGCAGCACGCGCAGCACATGCGCCAGTGGAATCCCGACGAACGCCTCCGCCTCGACGGCGCGGAGGCAACCCACCATCCGCGATGTGCCCATCCCCGGATCGATCAACACCGGCACTGCGCCAACCTTGTAGAGCGCAAACACCAGCGCGAAGAACTCCACGCTCGGCCGCACCATCAGAATCGTCCGCGTCCCGCGGAGAATGCCCGCGCGCTCCAACCCGTGTGCGTAACGATCCGTCTCCCGGTCAAGTTCCAGGAACGTCAGATGCCGATACGCAACCCGATCATGCGCGCCCCGCCCCACCGGCCAGACAATCGCTCGCTGATCCGGCTGCCGGCGCGCCGTCTCGGGCAGGTACGCCGCCACATTGACGAGGTCGTTCTCTCCAACGTCGTGCATCATCACCGCCGTTACGCCCGTCAATCTCGACTTGGCTTGCCGTTTGGCGGCCTGTCAATCGCCAATTGGATGGCGCGTCAGGAAACCCCGCACCAACAGCACGATCTCGTCGCGCGCATCTTCCAGCACGTAGTGCCCCGCATCGGAAAACGCGTGCACTTCGGCCTTGGGAAACCGCCGCCGCCACTCGGTCAGGAAATGACGGTCGAACACAAAGTCCCGCTCGCCCCAGCAGATCAGCATCGGCACATCCGCGAGCACGTGCAGATGGTCGTCCACCCACTTCGCCAAGTTGTAACTCCGGTCCCCCGGCCGCAGCGGGATATCCTGCACGAACCGCAGCGTCGCGATGCGGCTCGCCCACGCGTCGTACGGCGCCGTCAGCCCGCGGCGCACGTCGCGCGGCAACCCCTTGGCCGTCGCCATGAACGTCGCCCCCCAGGCGAACAGATTGAGCCCCCGCACGAGCAAGCTCGCCAACGGATTCCGCCCGTGCAGCGCCCACAGCCGCCACGGCAGGTTCTTGTCCGTCGGCATCAGGAACGCCGCCGTATTCATTACGATCAACCGCGCTACTCGCTCCGGCCGCCGCAGCGCGCACGCCATCCCAATCATCCCGCCCCAATCGTGCATCACCAACGTCACGCCACGCGCCAAACCCAGATGATCCAGCAGCGCCTCGATATCGTCCACCCGTCGCTCAAGCACGTAGTCATACCGATCATCCCCCGGCTTATCCGAAAGCCCGCAACCGATATGATCCGGCACGACACATCGGTACGAACCCCGCAGGGCCTTCACCAGCTCCCGAAAGTGGAATGACCACGTCGGATTCCCGTGCACCATCACCACCGGCTCGCCGCAGCCCTCATCCACATAGTGATAACGCAGCCCGTGCTGGTCAAGATAGTGACCCTCAAACGGATACAGGTCTCGCCACGCTTGGACCTTTGCCCTCATCCGTGCATCGTCATGCGAATCCCCACGGCCGGCAACCCCGTCGGCAGGCCGCGCAAAGTCACACATAACCGCGCCAAACGTGCCCAAGCTTGGCCGGGCCGGGCCACATCATCGGACGCACGGCCACGCCTTGGGCTGGCTCTCGGGCTCGTCTGACTCCAGCACAGCGGCCCTGCGCCGCAGAGTTATCCGCCACGTGGTTATATACACATCCCGGACACGCCTTGGGCCCTGTCCCTGTATGGGCGGCCGATTGATTCCTGGGGCGCATTGGGATATGCTGAAATGCGTGAGGGCCGCCTGCCCGTGGCTGTGCGTGGGGGCAATCAGGCAAGAACCACTCGGTTTTCGGCCCGGCAGGCAATTGGGGTAAGGAGATACCAATGAAAACGGATCGGTTCCACGCAAGGAGCGACGTCCCGTCTGCGTGGCTTCTGGCCGCGCTCGCAGTTGCGACCGTCTTTCCGCTGACCGCCGTCGCCGCGGATCGGCTGGTGGTTTGTGAGGAGTTCACCGCCTGCGGAGGATGAGTACCCTACAACTACTACGCGGGTGCCGCGTTAGACATGATGCTGGACGACTATGGTCCGGACGGGGCCATCGATCCCGGCACGTTCACGCTCGTTCAAATCCAGCGCGATCCCCCATACTCGACGCCTTGGGGAGACGCGCGAAAGACGTTCTACGACGTGACACAGTATCCGACCGCCTGGTTTGACGGCGTCGAAGGGTGGGAGGGCGCTTATACGGACGTCGGCCAGATGTACGATCTCTACGAGGGCATATACCTGGCACGACGGGCGGTTCCTACCGACGTCACAATCGAGCTTGGCGGCGAGGAGGTCAGCGGCCAGACGTATCGGGTCTTCACAAAGGTCTGCCTCGAGCCCGGCGGCGAGGCCAAGCATGTGCTCCTCTACGTGACCCAGGTCCTGGACCACTGGCCCCCCACTGAAGACTACCACCGAAACGGCTTCAAGCAGACAGCCGATGCCACGGACGTCTATCTCACGCCGGGCCAGTGCGGCGAAGTCATTGGACACGAGTTCACGTTCGACGATGACAGTTGGGCCGCTCAAGACGACATCAAGATCGTCGCCTGGATTCAGGAGCCTGAGGGGAACGCTCCCGCGGAGGTCTATCAGGCTGCCGTGATGACCTGGCCCTTCCCGGCGCTTCTCGAACCGGGAACGACGACCGTGCCGTTCTTCGACGATTTCCCGAGTACGACAATTAACGAGACTTTGTGGACCGGCGTCGAGGACGCCGAAATCAACGACCTGGCCGTCGACGAACCCAGTCTGCCGTACTCGATGAACCTGAACGGGTCTTCGTCGGGTGGTGACAAGATCCGCACGGCACGAATGGACACCGGCTCACTACCGGAGGTCCTGCTGGAATACCACTACCAGCGGACAGGAGGCGGGGATTCTCCCGAGGCCAACGAGGACCTCGTCGTGGAGTATTTCAACAGCAGCTTCGAGTGGGTCGAGATCGTCCGTTATCCCGGTGAAGGCCCCGACGAGGACCCGTTCGTCCTTGCGTCCCACGTATTGGCGGCGGAGGACGCGCTGCACGCCAATTTCCGGGTCCAGTTTCGCGTGGTCTCGTCGGACGTTGGTGAAGACGATTGGTTCGTGGACAACGTGTACATTTACACGACGCCGGATACCGACCCACCTGAACCAGACCCGATGACATGGCAAACGCCGCCGGCCCCACTCAGTACCTCGACGATTAACTTGACCGCTACACCGGGCACCGACCACTGGCCGCCGGTCTGGTACTCCTTCGAGAGCTCGGGCGACTGCAGCAGCAGCGATTGGCAAACGTCAAGCACCTACGTCGCGTCGGTGACGGGGCCCAACACCTTGTGCGTCTACCAGGTCCGAGCCCGCGACAGCGCCGAGCCACCCAACGTGGGTGAGTTCTCCATGCCCGCGTCCGTGGCCAGCGACATCGAAACGCCCACGGGCCTTGCCTCCGGGGCCACATCGGAAACGACCATTGAGGTGACGGCCACCGGCACGTTCACAAACCTCGACCAAGGCAGCTCGGGGCTGTTCTTCCAATGCCTGGAGGCGGGCACCGACAGCGGTTGGATCCAGGACACGACCTGGATCGCCGTCGGCCTGGCGCCTGGCACCGAACACACATTCACGGTCAAGGCGAGGAATCAGACGCAACACGAAACCGGCTCGGTACAGGCCTACTTCAGCACGACGAGCAGCGGCACCTGTCCGACGCAGATGGGCGATGCGAACGGCGACGGCGAGCTGAATGGGAACGACGTCGCCGCCTTCGTCCGCGTCAAGCTGGGCTCGCCGGAACCTGGCGACCACCCTGCATGTGTCAGCTACGGCGACACATTGGAAGAAGACCTGGCCGGTTTCCTCGCGGATTTGCTCGGGCCGACGCTCCAGCGCGCGAGCAGCCTCGACCCTGGACCGGAGGAGCTGGTCCAAGCCGACGCTATGGACATCGTCGTGCCAGGCTACTCCGTCCCGTCGTTCGTCCACTGGGACGAGGACGGCCTCAAGGACCTGGTCGTCGGTGAAGGAAGTGGCGCCGCCACACCCAAGGTCCGCGTCTACCTGAACGTCGGAACGGACTCCGCCCCGGCGTTTTCAACGTTCTTCTATGCCCAATCGGACGGCTCCGACCTCACGGTGCCCGGCGAAGGCTGCCTGGGCCTGTTCCCCCGTGTCGTGTACTGGGACGGGGACGGCCTCAAGGACCTCCTCGTTGGACAGGCGGACGGAAAGGTCTCGCTTTTCCTGAACGTCAACACAGATGACGAGCCGCTCTTCGACGAGGGGACGATCCTCCAGGTGGGGCACCCGGGCTACAAGGTGGATATCGACGTGGGTCTGCGGGCAACGCCCACCGCGTTGGACTGGAACAGCGACGGCAAGAAAGACCTCGTCACGGGGGCCCTGGACGGCGCGATACACGTCTTCCTCAACGAAGGCACCGATGCCGAACCAGACTTCCGTAGTGAGATGCTCGCGCAGGCACAGGGTGAAGACTTGATCGTGCCCGCGAGCCGTTCCAGCCCGGTGATCCTCGATCTTGACGATGACGGCAGAAAGGATCTTCTGGCCGGCAACACGGAGGGGCAACTCGCTTTCTACAATAACAACGGCGATGATGATGCGCCGAGTTTCTGGGACTACTCGCTTGTTGAGGCCAACGGTATCGAGATCGACCTTCCGGGTACGCCGCGGTCCAGGCCTTTCGTGTGCGACTGGACGAACGACGGTTTCCTGGACGTGCTGATCGGCGCGGGCGACGGCAAGGTGCACCTATACCAAGGCATCCCAGGCGAGTGACTGCTCGCCTTTGGCTGCTCCTCTCCTCGAACGGAACCCATCACACTTCCGGCGGCATTCAATGCTGGGTGCCACGGGCGGCTTGTCCGCCCGTGCCGTCTCTCTGGCGAACTCGTGAGGCACGCACACTGGCAGACAAGCTGCCAGTGGCACTCGCCCGAACTGTCACGGCCCGAGATGCTCCTCTCCTCGAACCCCGGATGCGCCTGGCGAGACCCGCTGGGCGAACGGTTGCCGTTCAGGTATGATCGCGCCAGAGGAACAGCATCATGCAGACCGATCGACTCAACGTGACGCGCCGGCCGGAGAAGTTCATCTCGGATGACCGGCGCGTCATTACGCGGTTCTTCCTGCCGGGCGGCGAAGATCGCATCCGGTCTGTGCTCGACCGCGTGCTCGGCCTCAGCGATGCGGAGGTCTCCAAGGTCCTGTCCGAAGTCCTCCAGAGCTTCGCCGGACGGCACAAGGACATCGGCGGTGTCTTCCTCGATCACTACGGCAAGGTAGCTCACCTCCTTGACAAGAGCCGCGACGCCCTGGGACGCAAGCGCCAAATGCTCATCGGCGCGTACTTCACGATGGAATACTCCATCGAGTCTGCCGCGTTGTTCAACCCATCCATCGTGCCGCACCCAGATCAGTCGGGGCTCGCCGCAGGCGACACGCGCTTTATCATGAGCCTGCGGGCGACCGGCGAGGGACACGTCTCGTCGATCGTCTTTCGCACCGGCGTGATCGACGCGTCCGGCGAGATCCGTTTCGACCCCGTCGGACGCTTCGTCGAAATCGCCAAGCATGTGAAAGACCGGCTCTATGACAAGAGCACGTATTTCCTCAAACTGATCGAGATGGGCGGGTACGACGACCTCGCGCAGACTGTGATCGACAAGCTGCCCGAACAGTTCACATTCCAGGAGCTCGATTGCAAAATCGAGGAGACGGCCCGGGAACAGAGCCAACCCAGCTCGTTTCACGAGACCGCCGAGCACATGCGATGGCTCGCCCAGTCCAACTATCACCTCAAGTTCCCGGACGACGCCACGCCGTCGGAGGTGGTTATCTTCCCAACATCGGAGAACGAAAGCCGAGGCATCGAAGATGTCCGCTTCGTCCGCTTTGTCGACGACGACGGCAGCGTGACGTACTACGGGACATACACGGCGTACAACGGCTTTCGCATCCTGCCGCAACTGCTCGAAACGCCCGCTTTCTCCCGGTTCCGCATCACGACCCTCAACGGCCGCTACTGTCAGAACAAGGGCATGGCGCTGTTCCCGCACAAGGTTGACGGCTGGTACCTGATGGTCTCCCGGATCGACGGCGAGAACCTGTACATCATGCCGTCGAAGAACATCCGCTTCTGGAACGACGCCACGCGGTTGCAGACGCCGGCCTATCCGTGGGAGTTCGTGCAACTCGGCAACTGCGGCTCGCCCATCGAGACGGACCAGGGCTGGATCCTCCTGACGCACGCCGTCGGGCCGTTGCGGCGGTACTGCATGGGCGCGTCCTTGCTGGACCTCGAAGACCCGAAGAAGGTCATCGGCCATCTCAAAGAGCCCCTGCTGATGCCGGCGGAAGATGAACGTGAGGGCTACGTCCCCAACGTCGTGTACTCCTGCGGCTCACTGATCCACGGCGACCAGCTCGTCATCCCTTACGCCATGGCCGACTCG
This sequence comes from Phycisphaerae bacterium, assembly GCA_016935885.1. Next base: position 23,841 of record JAFGQA010000160.1, read on the forward strand.
GCCACGAGCTTTGCCACCGTCGCCGTGAAAGACCTGCTCGATCACATGAAGCGCTGACCGCATTGAGCAGAGCGTCATACGGGCTCGTTCCCCGCCGCTTGCCCATCTGACTGGTGCTCGTCCTCGGTCTGGCCGACCTGATCGGCCAGCCAGCGCTGGGCTTGCTCGCGCGTGGGGAATTGGATGAGCAGGCCCACGACCAGCAGGAGAGCGAAGATCAGGCTTAGTTTGTTGTGATCCATTATGTATGCGACACACAGGAAGAGGGCCGCGCCCTCATCGATTGCGGCTGCGACGATGGCCTTGACCGAGAACAGAGGCATGAGCCTGCTGGCTAGGCTATGAGGTAGCTCCTGATCCGAGGCATCTTCCGCCGAGGTCGTCGGGTCGGCTTGGTGCTCGGCTCGGGCGAGCTTGCGCCGGCCGGCGGCGGCGACCTTCGCGGCAATGAACGGGCCGACGAACAGTGCGGCCATGCCGCAGGCGACGGCGACATAGGTAACGATGGGCCGCCGGTCGTCCTGGCTGAGGTCACTCCAAGGCTGGACAGGCATGAGGAACACAATCGCCATGAAGGCGAGCGCACCAAGTGCCATCGCGGCGACAATGATCTGTAGTGTTCGCACCTGGGCGGCAGATACGAGGGGTCGGTCAGAATCGAGCATCACTGACGTCCTCCGAATGCGGCGTGTCCCCGGCCTGCTGATCAGAATCCACCAACAGCCAACAGCACCAAGTGAATCATATCGCGGCGGAACGGGTGAGCATAGACGTGCCCAACCCGCGGCATGTGACAAGGAGCCCGCAGGAAGCGGCGTGGCTCCAATGATCCGCAGGCTTCAGCGCGCGGCCCTGCATACGCCAACCAGAGTGCTGTCTCCGACGTGCCAATCGGCCGCCGCGAACCGAAACTCGGTTTGGGCATTGCGATGGAATAACGTGGCAGATTGTGCCACTTGGCTGGCCTGCTGGCTGGCCGTTTGGCGGATCGAATTCCTGCGTTATTCGTGCGCGACTCCTTACCGCTGGTCTACTCGCCAACAAGCTGCACGACGATTCGCCGGTCTCGCGGGCGGGTGTCGAAGTCGATCAGGATGATCTGCTGCCACGTGCCAAGCGTCGGCCGGCGGTCAACGATCGGAACCGTCAGGCTCGGGCCGAGCAACGACGCCCGGACATGGGCGTGGCCATTGTCGTCGTGCCACGTCTCTTCGTGCCGATATCGGGCGTCCTCGGGGGCGAGCTCGTTGAATGCGTGCTTCAGATCGTGGTTTACCAGACCGGGCTCGAACTCGGTCGTGGTGATCCCGGCGGTCGAGCCGACAGCGAACAGCGTGGCCGTCCCGTTGGCAATGCCGGCCTCGCTCAGCACGTCGATGAGGTGCGGCGTGAGGTCGAGGACATGGCTGTTGCCACGGGTCTCGATTCGGATTTCATGGGTTTCGACGGGCATGGGCGCATGATAGTGCAGAATGCTCGATCGTGCACCAGCGGGATAGACGGCGTCCTGCGATCAAGCGGCGAGCCGTGGACTTGTGGAGACAGGCCGCTCACGGCACGGCAGAAATGGCTTCTTCGACAGCCTTCGGCAACGTGATGGGCACGAAGTAGTCCGCTGGGTACAGATAATCCTCACCTGATTCGTCGATGATTCGCACGTGACCATGCGCGTCGGCGGTGGCATCGGGAATCACACGATAGATCTTGCGCAGCTCCAACGACGCCGGGTAGCCGTCGTTGCGGACGCACACGGCAAAGTGTGTTTCTAACGCTTGGTGCTCGATCATGACTAAGAACCGAGTCGCTTGATCTTGATTTCCTTGCGGCCCACACCATGGGCTTCGTACCAGTGTAGTTCCGCCGCAAGTATTGTACCGTCCCCAAGGCGAATTCGCGCCGTCCCTTTCATCTTCCTCCACCGGCCAGTCCCATAAGCCCTTCGCAGGCGATTGATCTCACGAATCGAACTCGAGACCGCGATCCTCTCGACCTCCGTGATCTCGCCGATGATCTCGAATCCTATCGCCACCAAGCAAGCTTCCAGAATCCCGCCTGCATTGCCATCACGCCAGGGGCGCCTACGCACCTGTTCTACACCCGCAAGCCCCTCCGCCACCTGAGCAGCACGACGCCGGCCAAGGCCAGCATCGCGATCGTAGCAGGCTCAGGAACCTCGGAGACACGAAACCCGATGTCGGGGCTCTCGCCGCTCGGGCACACGCTGAAGTAGGTGAGGCGGCTCGCTGCGTGCAGGCTGTAGTCGTCATCATAGAACGAGCCGCCCCGCAAGCCGCGGGTCGCATACTCGAGGTCTTCGTCCACAATTGATTCATTCCACTCCCACACGTTCCCGCCCTGGTCGAACGTGCCGTACGGGCTGTCGGAGTTCTCCCATTCGCCGACCTCCGTGCGGTAGTACGGGCTGCCGATGCCGTCTATGCCCTCATCTACATCATCTCCATCATACGTCGCGTAGTTGCCTGGGTCGGTTCCGCCTTCTATGAAGGGATCGCCAGTCTCGCTGAGATTGCCGCTGTCGTTCACGTAGCCCGGCGCGATGTCGCTGCTTGTCGGGTAATCGAAGTAGTTGCCCGTCACGCCGTCGTTCTTGTGATACGCCGCCTTGTACCACTCGTCCTCGCTCGTCACCGCCCAGTTCCAGCCGGCATTGCGCTGAATCCAACGCCCGTCGGCGCCGTTGTAGCCGTCCAGCGTGTAGGCCCCGGTCTCCGTCGTGCCCGCGCCTTGCGCACCGGTCGGCTGGCCGTTGTGCAGCCAGTTCGCGAACCGGCAGGAGTCCCAGTAGCTCACGTAGTTCACCGGACGGTTCGCCCAGTCACCCGCCACGTTGTACGTATAGCTCCCCGATGAGCCGCTGCGCTCGATCTTGCAGCCACGGCTGATGGTCCACATGTACGTGTTGTACAGGCCATACGTGTCCGTTGCCGCAACGGCGTTGAGGAACTCTGTGTACTGCCCGGCCGTCACCTCGTACATGCCGATGTTGTACACATAGTCCACGGCTCCGCAGATGCGGTCCGGGCCGGCGCCGCCGGCACCGGAACCCGAAAGCTCCCCGGCGTTGCCCGAATTGCCTACGGGGACCGTTACGATGTTCACCCAATCCGCCTGTGCGCCGGCGACGCACGCGCCCACAGACATCACTGCTACAGTCAGCATCTTCAAGGAAGCAACTCGGCGTGACATGATTCTCTCCTTTGCTCAGCATCGCGCCCAGGAGCGTAAGGCAAGAACCGCCTCGGTTCAGAAACGCTCCTCCGGATAACCCGAAACCAACAAGGTAGATACGATATCCGAAACCCACCGCCAATGCAAGCACAATTCTGACCGCGAGGAACTGAATCGCCCATTACAGCCTACGCCGCTCGCGAATGAGCGACGTGACGCCCGGTTCTTGCCCACGATCGGCACTCGACCCGAGCCCCGAGCGCAAGCCCTTGACAAGAGCATGCTCTTGTCAAGGGCAAGCGAGCGGGTCTGAAGACCAACGGTCTGCCCGCGAACACTGCGCGCTGGCGCTTGGGGCTCTGATCTGCCACGCCGATCGTGTCACGGGCCGCAAGGAATCGCTGGTACGGACTGGGGGCCGGAGGCGGCGGACTTCTCGCCGGTTTGGGCGGCCGCAGGTCACGGCTGGTGAGTCAGTTTCAGAAAGGCTTGTTCGTCCAGGACGGCCACGCCGAGCTTCCTTGCCTTGTCCAGCTTGCTGCCCGGTTTCTCGCCGGCGACGACGTAGTCCGTCTTCTTGCTGACACTGCCGCTCGTCTTGCCGCCGAGGTCTTTGATCAGCTTCTCGATTTCCTTGCGGCCAAAGCTTTCCAGCGTGCCGGTGACGACGAATGTCTTGCCGGCCAGTGGTCGATCGCCGCGCGACCGAACCCTGGGCTGCTTCATGTTGACGCCGGCGTCGCGGAGGTCCTGCCAAGCCTTGCGGCCGGCGTCGCTGCCGAAGAACGCGCGAATCGACTCGGCCATCTCCGGGCCGACGCCTTCGACCTCCTGCAACGCCTCGGCCGATGCGTCGGCAATCTGTTGCATCTCTCCGAAATGATCGGCGATCAACTCCGCCGACGATCCGCCCACGTGGCGGATGTTCAGCGCGGCCAGCACGCGCGACAAGGGCTGCTTCTTGCTGCGTTCAATAGCCGCCAGCAGGTTGTCCGTGGATTTGGCGCCCATACGTTCCAGCTTCGGCCGCCTGTGCGCAGGGTCGCAGCCCAGCCTGTCCACGCCTAGCATCTCGTCGCGGTGGTCGGCCAGTGTGTACAGGTCGGCGAAGCGACGCACGTAACCCTTGTCCACCAGTTGCTCAATCAGGACGTCGCCCGCCCCCTCGATGTCCATCTGGTCACGCCCGCAGAAGTACTTCAGCCGCTCCTTGATCTGGGCCTCGCAGGACGGGTTGATGCAGCGGATGTACACGCCGCCTTCGTCCTTGGCGACCGTGCCGTTGCAAACCGGGCAGCGCGCCGGCGGGCTGACCTTCTTCGCGCCCTTGGGCCGTTTCTCCGTGATGACGCGAACCACCTGCGGGATGATCTCGCCGGCCTTCTCGACCACGACCGTGTCGCCGATGCGGACGTCCAGCCGCTCGACCTGGTCGAAGTTGTGCAGGCTCGCGTGGCGGACGGTCGTACCGGAAAGCTGCACCGGCTCCATGACCGCCCGCGGCGTAATCGTGCCCAGCTTGCCGACCTGGAAATCGACGCCTTTCAACACGCTTTCGGCCTGCTCGGCGGCGTATTTGTACGCGATGCACCACCGCGGGTACCGGCTCGTCGCGCCCAATGCTTCCCGTTGATCGAGGCGATTGACCTTGATGACCAGCCCGTCGGTCTCGTAGCCGATGGACCGCCGCTGCTCGTCCCAGGTCTCGACGAACCGAAGCACATCGTCGATGGTCTTGCACACCTTTCCGTGTGGGCTGACGGGCACGCCCCATCGCCGGAGGGCCTTGAACAACGCATCGGCCGTCTGGAATTCGACCCCGACATTCTCGCCGGACCCGTGCGCGACGAACGACAGGCCGCGGTCGGCGATGGCCCTCGAGTCCAGCGACTTGAGCGTGCCGGCCGTGGCGTTGCGCGGATTGGCGAACCGCTCCAGCCCTGCCCGCTCGCGCTGCGTGTTGTAGGCGTCAAAACTGTCACGCGGCCAGTACACCTCGCCCCGGACCTCGATGACGCCAGGCCAATCCTCGCCGCGCAGCTTCAAGGGAATCGCCCGGATGGTTCTGATGTTTGCGGTGACGTCGTCGCCGGTCCTGCCATCGCCGCGGGTGGCGCCGAGCACGAGCAGGCCACCTTCATAGCGCAACGACGCGGACACACCGTCCACCTTGGGATCGACGAAGTACTCGTAGGCCTCACCTTCGAGCCCCCGGGCGACGCGGCCGTCAAACTCGCGCACGTCGCTGTCGTTGTAGGTGTTGTCGATCGACAGCATGGGCACGGCGTGGGTGACGTGCTCGAAACCTTCCAGCGGCTCGCCGCCGACGCGCTGCGTCGGCGAGTCCGGCGTAATCAGCTCCGGGTGCTCTGCTTCGAGCTCCTTGAGCCGAACGAACAGCAGGTCGTATTGCTGGTCGGAGATGACCGGCCGGCCTTCGACGTAATACAGATAATCGTGCCGCCAAATCTGCTCGCGGAGGTCGGCGGTCTCTTGTTCAGGTGTTGGCATCGTTTGATTCCACGTCGAGGCTCCTCGGCGGGAGTATACCAGAAACCTGTTTGTTCAGGCCCGTCCGTTCCCGTGGGCCCAACAGTGGAAGAGCGGCGGACCTGAAGTCCACGCTGGTGCGAGAGCCCATTCTCGCACCCATCATCAACAGGAATCCACGCTGGTGCGAGAGCCCATTCTCGCACCCATCATCAACAGGAATCCTCTCCTGTGAGGAACAAGGGCCGAGAAAGGATTCTCGGCCCAGCGAGCGACCCAGCGAGCAGTGAAAGGATTCTCGGCCCAGCGAGCGACCCAGCGAGCAGTACCGCACACGAGGCGTAAATGCGTAAGATGGGCAATGCTGCCCATCTGTTGAACCTACTCACCCGCGAGCTTGGCGACATCGCCAGAATTAACGGCCTGGCGCTCGCGACCGTCGCAAACACAATTCCAGTTCGCCTAGTAGAACGCTTCGCGCACGAAGCGATGCAAACTCGAATACGCCCACGCGTGCGGGCA
>JAFGQA010000161.1 GCA_016935885.1 Phycisphaerae bacterium
AATAACATGATCGATTGCGCCGCTTGGCCGGCCTGCCGGCTTGCCGTTTGGCGGATCAACCGCTTAAGTTGTTTCTGCGCGGCTCCTTAGCCTGGTATCGACTTCGCCAGCCACGCCCCCAGTGGGCGTGTGATCGGCAGCGGCAATGTCTTCCAGACGCGGCGCGCCGCCGCCCAGCGCGGCGAGCCCGCCGACAGATCCGGCGCCGCACGCCCCGGCATCACGTGCGTCTGGAATTCCAAAGGCCGTGGCTCAAACCCGCAAAACCGCTTGAAGTTGTAGCTTCCTGTGTTACCAATCCGCGTGCGTCCAAAGTCGTACTGGGCAAAGCCGTGCTCCGCTCCCCATCGCATCGACTCGGCGTACAGGAAATTGTTCAACCCATAGATCGACTCCCGCTCGTCTATACCCGCAAAGTACGGCATCACCGTGTCGCGGTGCAGAAACGTCAGCAACCCCGCCACCGGCCGCCCCTGGCATCGCACCAGGTGAACCACGTTCGCCGTCCCCGTTGCGGCGACCAGCTCCTCGAAAAAACGATACGGGTAGTTCGGCGACCCCAGCCGGCGCATGGACCTCGAATACAGCCGCCACACGATCGGCAACAGCCCCCGATCGAACGCGACGCTCAACTCATACCGCTCGGCCGCGCGTCGTGCCGCGGCCCGCGCCTTACGCGGCATCCCCGCCAAGACATCCTCGCCCCGAGGTGGCAGCGGCTTGCGGAACGTCGCGTGGCTTCTGCTCACCGTCAGACCCGGAACCGATGCCCTGATCGATCGCAACTCGATCGATCGAACTCCACCCTGTCTGGCGATCACCGTGGCGTTGTCGAACAGGGCGGAGGCGACCTCTTCATCGTCTGCCAGGATGCCACCGTACGTCGCATACGGCACGCTGACGAGCAAGCGCCCCGCCAATACACTGTGGACCTCGAACAGGGGAAAGACACCAACGACATGCTTTCCGCGACGGGCCACGATGTATCGAGGACGATGGCCGAATGCACGCTCAACGGCGCGTTTCCATGCCAATCCGTGGAACAGCGTCCCTTCGGGATGGCTCTCGGCGTAGGCTTGCCAGTGGGCCGATTGGCTCGCCTCGAATAGTTGGATTCGAACGAGTCCCTCCGACATCAACACGTTTTCCTGATCGTCCCGCTGGCCACAAAGTCTTGGGATGAACTCCTACCCATCCTTGTCGGGCTCGCGGTACACCGACCGGGCAGCATTCAAGCTGCAGCACGCCGCGATGCAGCCCATCACGTTCAGGTTGTTCGACTGTAGCCAGTTCACCGATTGTCGCACTAGGTTGGCGGGCGTTTGGTTCATGCGCACAACCATCACGATCCCGGTGCACAACGCACCGATCACCCCGGTGTCCGACAGCCGCTGCACAGGAGGTGTATCGACCAGCACGAAGTGGTACCTCTCGCGGATTTCCTCAAATACACGGCCCGCCGCCGTCGAGTTGATCAGTTCGGCGGGATTGAGGCCATGCGAGGCCCCCGCCGGCAGGACGAACAGGTTACCCAGGGGCGTCTTGGCGATGCACTCGTCCAGTGTTGCCCGCCCGGCCACCGCGTCTGCCAGCCCCGGCGTGTTCGGTAGCCTGAGCAACCTCGAAAGGCTACCCTTCCGGAAATCCGCGTCCACCGCCAGCACATTCAGATGACGCACCTCGGCCATGACCGCCGCGAGATTCGCCACGGTGACGCTCTTGCCCTCCCGTGCCACGCTGCTCGTGACGGCGATACAACTGTGCTCGGCGGTGTTGCTTCGGCTTAATAGCCACGTCCGTACCGCGCGGTATTGCTCGGTGATCGATGAATTCCGATCGCGTATGGCTACGACCGTCTGATCAACGTCCCAGGGGGGCAGTGGCCCCATGGGCGATGCCGCGTGCGGCGACGGAGGTCCACGGAAGCCGATCCGGGCCTTGGAAGACGACCACCCACGAGGTAGCGGATCGGTCCGCCTGTCTGTCTCGATGCCCTTCCCGGACGTGACGCGATCCCGCGTGCCGTCACGCCGTGTGCCTTCCTGGACGGCTTGATGGCGATCGACTACGGCGGAGGCGACGGAGGCGTCTCGCTCCCGCAGCGTGGAGGCCTCACCGAGGCCGAGCCGCAGCTTCTCCGACCGTTCTTGCTGCGCCTTCTTCAGGGCTTTTGCGATTCGACCCATGTTATTCCGCCCGTCTCGACGTTTCGAGTCAACCCTGTCCCAAGACAAACTGACACGCCCGCATCGGAGCAGACTTCAACAGCTCATATTCGCCCGGATTCTCGATGCTGAGGTATGCCATCAAACCCGCAATTGCCATGGCGCCGATGCAGATCGATGCGGCCCCGGGCACGAGGATGAGACTCCGAGCCAGTCGTCTTCTGCGCCCGGCCTCTGTCATGATCTCGTCGATGCTCTCTATCACCGAAATGCCGAGTGAGCTCTTCAGTTGCTTGATCGTGCGGAAGGAGCGGTCCATCAACTCGGTGAGCAACACCCACAGAGCGCCGACCGCTCCGCCGATGGCAAGACAGATCAGCGTTACGACGCCCGCATCAGGCGAGCTCGGCCTGGCGATCGGTTGCACGTCCTTGACAGTCGCGAAATGAAGCGTCCGATCACGATCCTCGACGAGGAAGATGTGCTGAATCGGGCTGAGGTTCTGCTGCCAGGAGATCAACTCGTCGGCAGTGCGCTGTGCTTGTTCCTTCAGCCTCGAGTAATCCTGCCGGTGATCGATGGCCAGCGCGCGTCCTCGCTCGACCTTTGAGATTTGTTCGTCAAGCGTAGCCAACCGTGCTGTGTGCGCGTCTATTTTCGCATCCACGTCCGCCAGTTCCTGCGTTAGCCGCTGTGTCGCCAACATCTCCGTCTGCCCGGAATCATCCTCGGCCGATCGTGAGAGGGAAGTCTCCTGCCTAGGCGTGCGGGCAAGCTCCTCCCGCCGTGCCTCCATCCTGATGCGCAGTTGCTGTATGACCGGATGCTGCTCCGTCATTCCCTGTAACGCCTTGCGATCCGCTATATCCCTCAGCAGCTTGTTCACCTCTTGCACTAATTCCATGTATCGTTCATTCGGCCTGGCGACCACCAGCGCATCGTCCGTGGCTTCGTTGTCCTGTGCGGCATCCGCTCCCCTTGCGAGCCTTCCCACGAGCCGTACACGCTGCGACTTCAATTCAGCCAGCTTCCGCTCCAGGCTCAAACGTTCAACCGTCAACGTCGTCCGTTCGGTTCCGCCGGCATCAGGATGGCTCGGATCAATCCCGGGGTATTTCAACTCGTACTCGACCAGCTCCCGTTGCAGCTCCCTCAGTTCGCCGCGGCACCGCTCTGATTCCGTTTCGAAAAACTGCTTTACATCTTGCAGTAGCTCGATGGTTCTCTTCTTTGCGCTGGTGATATACTTGTCTCGAATCAGACCCAGGATTTCCGGCATGTACTCCGGCTTGAACATCCTCAGCGTGATACACACCACGTCGCCGGTACCCGACGATTCCAGCGACTCCGTTGACAGCCCCTTCGAGACTGCCTTCACTCGTGCGTCTTTCACGGCGAGGCTTTCCGGCGTCAGTTCACCGTCCTCGAATCGCTCCAAGCCATCCAGCAAGCCCAATTCGTCGAGGATTCCCTCAATCACCTCCTCGTCCCGAAGATCGGCAAGCATGCGCTCGCGGATCTCAGCGTAGGGATGTGTCCATTTCAAGCCCATCATGTTCGCGAAGACGGGGTCCTGCTCACGCTTGATGACGGTCCGCGTCGTGTACTTTCGCGGCACCCAAAGCGAGCACAACAGTGCAAGGGTCGTTGCAATGCAGAATGGAAAGATAAAACACCAGCGTCGGAAACAGACAACTCGCCACGCCTCCTGCAGCGCGTGCCGAACGTCCGTCACCGAGAATTCGTCGAGATGATGCTGCATGGTTCGCTACCTACACACGCCGCCGGATAACACGCTCGGGCGCATTTAAACAAGGCACCTCGTCTCGCCTTCTACTTCCTGCCCGCAAAGTAATTCGCCGTTGATTCCACCGACGTCCCTGCCTCCTGGGGTCCCTCGATTTCCTCCGCTGCGGACGTGAACGGCCACATAATCTCACGCAGTCGCAGCGCCACCCAGGCCAACGGCGAGGGCGGCACGTAGATAATGTCGCCTTCCTCCAGCAGGACGTTCTGATCAAGCTTCCCTTCTGTCATAATCCTGTCTGCGTCGATCGTGAGTACGCGACGCTCGCCCTCTTCGTGACTCGGATGGATGACCTTAATCTGACTCTTCCAGGCGACGAAGGTCGGCTGGGCCGTTGCCAGGACGCCCAACAGTGTGTCACGACCCGTGTATGGAAACGCGCCGGACTGACTCACGTGACCGAATACGTAAAACCGCTTGCTGCCTCGCCCCGCTGCCCGCACGCTTACGTGCGGATCCAGATAGTACTTGCGCAGCAGCGCCTCGAGCTTCCGTCCAATCTCGACCGGGGTCATCCCGGTAACCTTGACCTCTCCGACCAAGTTGAGCGAGATCTTGCCGTCCTGTCGGATCACCTGCGACTGACCGTCCAACTCCGGCGCCGTCGGTGAGCTGATCACAAGCTCGTCCGGCGGCTGCATGCGATAGTCCGGCGACGAGACCGACGCCTCCCACGCGTGGATAAACGAGTTGATCTCCTGGTCACTCGGCGTGCAGCCTGTTGCGGCCATTCCAACGACCGCGCCCACGGCGCACAATGCTCGAGTACCCAACACGCCGGACCACATGGACCGCCGGACCACAAACTCAGAAGACCGGAGGGTCCGCATCCACTTCGTATCCAACGCCGACTTCTCCTTGCCTGTCATGCCGGTAATCTCCAACCGCTCCGCCAGGAGACCCCAGGCCGCAGCGGGGCGGGCCATTCAGATGGCCCCACCGCGCCGTTTATCGGGTGGTTCGGCAGGCAACTGAACATACGCTATGAAACGATCAATCGGTTGATGCTGCTGATCGTGCCGATCGTGCCGACTTAGACCCCATCACAAGACTGCGCGACCAGCACCATGGCCTGTAGCGGTCTCGCCGGGACGACGAGTGCATCAGGTTGAGCGTACAGAGGTGCCGTGGGTCACACGCCGGCTGCCAGCCGTGGAAGCCCCGCTTTTTTCGGAGCGAGACCGTGGAGCACGCGGCCTCGTCGATATCGGACGCCCTTCGCGTCAAGACACCGTCCTGACACTTCCGATAACGGAGAGACGGGCGAGACCGAAACCCGTGCACCCGGTGGTAGCCCGTGCGCCCTCGACGCGACGATCGGCCCCCGCTTCGCGTCGCCAGGCACTCACGTGTCGGCCAGCATGTGAACAGGTCACTGCGGCAGGAGCAAGGCATGTACTGCGAATTCTTCGGACTAACGGCCCTACCGTTCAATAACACGCCCGATCCGCGCTTCTTCTTCGAGACGCCAGACCACGAAGAAGCCCTCGCCTCTCTGTTCTACGCCGCCGAGGAACGAAAAGGATTCGTCCTTGTCACTGGCGAGGTGGGGTCGGGGAAGACCCTCTTGAGTCGGCTTCTGCTCAACAGGCTTGGCAGCGCCGCGCGCACCGCCGTCATCAGCAACACCCGCCTATCCGGACAGGCGTTGTTGATGGCCATCTGTCGGGAGTTCGACATCGACGTCCAGGATGGCGAGACCACGTCAGACCTGTCACACCTGCTGGAGCAGTACCTCCTTGACCAGTACAGTCGCGATCGGCTCGCCGTCGTCATCCTCGACGAAGCGCAAAACCTGCCGATGCAGACCTTCGAGGAGCTCAGGATGCTCGGCAACCTCGAGGCCGACGACGCCAAGCTCTTGCAGGTCCTGATGCTTGGCCAACCCGAGCTTCAGGACGCCTTCCGGACCCCCTCCATGCGCCAACTACACCAGCGCATCTTTCGCACCTTCCACCTCCGAGCACTGACGAAGGACCTCACTGCCGGTTACGTCCAACACCGCCTCCAAGTCGCCGGCCTGCCCGATGACGAGGAGATCTTCGACGCCGACGCCCTCGACGCCGTCTACCATCACTCCGAGGGCATCCCCAGGCTGATTAACCAGATCTGCGACAACGCCATGCTCGCCGCCTACACCGAGTCCACTCGGCAGGTCTCCGCCAAGCTCGTCAACGAAGTCGTCGAGCAGATGATGGCCTTGACCGTAACGACGCAGAATCCCCCGCCGCGCCGTGCCGTTGCCCGTCAACTGCTTAACGCCCCCGAACATACAGGATTCCAATCCTCCCCCAATGCCGCGTCGACGGTATCGCCTGATTCCGACACCGCCGCGTACGAGACCTCTCCAGACCAGCCTCAGCACGCTGGCCCCCTCATGCACCGGATGATGCAGCGCCTTGAGGCCATGGAAGGTGTCCTCACCGAAATCCAGGGCGGCCGGCGGTCCTCCGGAGATTCAGCCCGGGAGGCCGCCTTCCAATCGCAAGCCGTCCACGAGATGCGGCAACACGTCTCTGACTTGCTCAGACAAGCCGCCGCCAATACCCGTGAGGCAGAAGAACGCATCCGCAACATGTACGAGGAAGCCCATCGTTCCTCCGACCGGCTCACGAAGCAGACCGCAGATATCCTGAATGAGGCCAAGTCCGACACTCAGAAGACCAACGAACACATGCGCGAGTTGCTCGCAGAAGCGCAGCGATCCTCCGAACGCATGAGGAAAGAGGCCAACGACGAGCTCCGCGAAGCCCGGGAACAGAACGTCAAGCTCCAGGAGCAATTCAAACAGCTCATTGAAGAGGCGCACGCCCATGCCGAAACGCGGCAGCACCAAGCCTCCCAGTCCGCCACCCAGGAGCAAGCGGAACTGGAGGCGACCCGACAGATGCGCCGACAGGCCGCGGAGATGCTCGAGCAGGTCACGGCAACCAGCAAGGAAGCCAAGCAACAGATGCACGACCTGCTCAACAGGGCCAACGCCACTACCCAACGCCTCGAAGGTACTGCCAAGGAGACGCTGGGTGAGGCGGAGAAGCAGAACGCCGTCCTTCAGGCCCAGGCGAAGCACCTCCTCAAGGAAGTGCACGCGTACGCCAACGGCCAGCAGGAACGCATCTCCGAGCTTCTCTCACAGGAGCGGGCGGAGTTCGACGCCGCCCAGCAGATGCGTCGTCAGGCCGCCGAGATGCTCAAGCAGGTCGAAGCCACCACACAGAACGCCAACGAGCGTCTCGTCAGAATCCTCGATGAAGCCGGCAGCGCATCCGACCACGTCGAAAGGCAGGCGGCCGAGACCCTGGGAGAAACCGAAAGGCAAAACGCCGCACTCCGCGACCAAGTGGACAAACTTCTTGACGAGGTTCGCGCCCAGGCCGAATCACACGGTGCACGCGTTGCCGAGACCATCGAGCAAGAGCAAGCCCAATTCCAGGCCGCGCGCGACCAGGTCGGCGAGTTGACGGACCGGATGAAGAAACGTGCAGAGGAGACGGACCGCCAATGCGGCGAGATGCTTGGCTATGTCAAGACGCAGACCGAGAAGATGGGCGCGCGGCTCGACGGCCTCAGTGACCTCGCCAGGACCCGTGCCGACGAACTGAACACCTCCATGGATGCATTCATGCGGCAGATGCGGCAGCGCGTTGAGGAATCGAACGAACGACTTCTAGAGACCGCATCCACCACGCAGGCCGAAGTGCAGGCCACGCGCCAGGCCCTCGACATTGCCAAAGAACAGACCCTCGCCGAGGCCCAGGCCGCCCGCTCCAAGGCCGATCACATCCTCGAGCAGACAAACGACCTGCTGCTCAAGACCCGCGAGAAGACCACCTCGTTGCTCACCGGCCTGGAAACCCAGATCACCGAGCAGACGGACAAGGCCGCGAAGGCATGGCAAACCGCCATTGCGGAGGGATCGCAGACCCTCACCGACCTGCGCGCCAAACTCGACGAGACCCGACTCTTGACAGACCGCTCCCGCGCCGAACTCGAGTCCCTCGTACACAAGGCCGCCAAGGAACTGGCCGCCTCGCGCGAGGCGTTCGAGGGCGGAATCACCGCCCACAGGACCGCGATCGCCGCTCTCTCCACCAGCGCCGACAACGTCAGACAAGACACCGCAAGACGCTTCGACGAAGCACGCAAGGAGCTCGACGCTACCACCGAGAAACACCGCCAGGCCCTCCGCCAACGAGTCATCAAGTTCGTCGGCAACACTGACGGACACGTGTCCTCTGCTGAGGCCAGGGTCGCCAAAACCATCGAGTCACTGGAGAACGAGTTGAAGGTCGCCTCCGAGACCGCCGACCGCATCTACACAGAACTCCAACAGTCGGTCGGCACGCTTCAGGAGAGGGCCGAGGATTACCAGGATCAGTACCATGCCGAGGCTGGGCGCATCCAGGAGGAGCTGACCCAGCTTGCCGATCGCAATCGTGCCCTGCTCGAGGAGGCGCAGGCGCGCGTGGATGGCATGTCCGGGCAAGCAGAGCAAGCCGCACGGCAGCTCTCAGACAGAATCGATGAGCTTCGGCAGTCGGCGAAGATCGGCGTCACGAACGTAAGTCAGGAACTCGCGGCTTGTCTCAAGGACGCGCTGGAGAAGACTGAGAGGATCCGCAACGATTCCAATGCTGTTTCCTCGGTCCTCGAGAAGCGCATGAGCCAAACTCAAACGCAGGCCGAGACCGCCATTGGCAGTGCTGAGAAGGCAGTAGCCGCCATTCGCGAGCAAAGCAAATCGTCGCTGGCCGAGGTCCGAGCGGGCCTCACGCAAATGAACAAGCGGTCTGAACTCCTGCGGCGAGACCTTGTCGGGCTCGGCGACGAAGTCAGCGAGGCGGCGGCGAACTCAATGCAGGAACTCGAGCGGACGGCGGCCGGCGCGATCGAGCGAATCCAGACCCTGCAGGAGGCCGCGCGGCAGGACGCAGAAGGCAGCCACGAGCGGCTGGTGGAACTCCACCGGCGGGTCGAACAAGGAGCCGAGCAGATCCGGCAGAACGCCACAAAGCTCCTTGACCAGGTCCAGGAGGGTGCAACCTCGCTACGGCAGCACACGCACGAGCTGCTCGCCCAAGCCCAAAGTGGCTCAGACAAGATCGGCGAACAGGCCGCCAACCTCCTCATGCAGGCCCATTCCTCCGCGGAGAGCTTCCGCGACCAGGCCGAGACACTCCTTCGACGCGCGGAGGCCAGCGCCGACGCCATCCGCACAGACGTCCAAGCCTTCCGCTCCGAGGTCCTCAAGGAATCCGAACAGGTCCGAGACGGAATCACGATCGCCAAGCAGGACATAGCCAAGGCTCAGGAGGAATCCGCACAGGCCATCAACCAAGCGAAGGAGACACAAAAGGAGATCCGGCAGGAGGCCCGAACGGAAGCGGAAGACCTGTACAAACGCGCCGATCACGTCGCCTCTCAGGCCCGCGAGCAAGCCACCCAGGCCGTCGATTACGCAAGGGCGATCCAGGAAGAGACCCAGAAGGAAGCGGCGAACATCCTTAACCGTGTCAACGAGCTCTCCGAGCGTGCCAGCGAAATCCTCAACATGCCCCAGGCATTGGTTGAGGAAGCCAACCGTCGCGCTACAGCACTGTCGGACCTGTCCAAACAGGTCTCCTCCACCGTCAGGCAGCTCGCCGCGGCAAACACCGATGCCCAACAGAACAGGGCGGAACTGGACCAGGTCAACGAATCCGCCGACGAGAAGCTCGGGCTCCTCAAGCATCACACGGCAAGAGTGGGCCAGCTCGTTGGCATCATCCGCCAACTCTACGGCACGATGGACGCCAGGATTGAGCGCCTCCGAAGCCGCCTCAGCCAAGCCGACGACCTTTTTCAGAGCGTGCCCGCGGAAATTGACCATCTGCGTAAGGCTCTTGCCGACGAGGCGGACGATGTGCTCGCCGCAGCACGCAAGCCCTTGACAAGGCCAGCCCCTGTCAAGGGCGAGCAGGCGACAGCAAAAGAAGCACTCCTGGCAAACCAGCCACAGCGGCAGGGCCAGGCCTCGCCGGCAACGCACACACAGAAGCGAGCGCCCGCCCCGCGACCGGCGGCTCCCGCCCCCCGGCAGGCAGCGCCCGCTCCAGCAGCAGGGCCACCGGCTCCAGTACACGCGTCCATCCGCGACGCCAAGGCACCAAACCAGCGAGCCACGAGTGACAACCCATCTCCAAGCCCCGGTGCTGGCGTCCCGCCGGTTCCACATCGTGGGACAGACGCCGGCGCCACAACGAGCCGCGGGGCAGGCTCCAAGGCCGCAGCCACGGTTCCGATCGGCCAAGGTTCGCTCGGTGAGCTTGTCCAACGCAATCAGAAGCTCAACGAATGGCTGCGTGACGTCCTGGGCGAGGAGCACATCAGGACCGCGGAATCGAGCCGCGCCACATCCGCTCGAAAACCGCAAGACCACTCAAAAGGCGGCTCCCCCTCTGAAACGGTGTTCAAGAAGTGATGTCTCAACTTGCATCTCGGGTGTCCCGCCCGCGTGTCGCACAGACCACTGTGCCACGCGTGCCACCGGCAGCTTGCCTGCCTGTGCGTGTCCGGAGCAGTTCACGCTTGCCCGCGACTGTGGCACGGGCGCCAAAGCCCGTGAACCCACCGCCTTTGGCGGCGGTGCCACAGGTGCATCCAACCGTGAAGTGCTTTAACGCCGTGGCTTGCCGTTTGGCGGACCTGCCCGCAGGCAGACGTGTTAACCGTTTACGTTGTTTCTGCGAGGCTTCCTGCACGTTCTGGCAGTCCGGCGTCTTCAACGCTTCGGCTTTGTGAAGTCTCGACGTGTCGAGCTTTCGGTGTCGCGCTTCAACGCGCCCCTACGGCGTCGCCGCCTCCGCCACCTCACGCAACAGCCCCGGCGGGGCCTCCATCGTTGCCTTGCAGCTTGGGTAGGCCGAGCAGCCCAAAAACCGGCCCGTTCGCCCCATCCGCAGCAGCATCTTCGAACCGCACTCGGGGCACGAGACATCCGTCTCGATCGGCTTCGCCCTCTCCGGAGCGGGCATCTCCTCCGCCCCCCGCTTCTTGGCCTCACCCCTCAGGTTTGCCGTCGCCTTGCAGTGGACGCAACTGAAGAACGGACCGAACCGGCCGGTCCGGATCGTCATCTCCCCGCCGCAGTCAAAACAGGTCAACGGACCCTCCGGCCACGTTTCTACCACCGGGCGCCCCGTCCGTGTCCAAGCGAACCCGGGCGGCGGCGGCCCCAACGCCGCGATCTCCTCCGCTGTCAGGCGTTCCGCCTTGCCACGGGGCCTGCCGTTACCGTTGCTAAGCCCGTTGCCGTTTCTCGGGCCGCGGCCGTTCGGTGTCTCCGGCGGCACATCCGGAATCTCGCCCGCTGCCTCCAGTTTCTTCAGGTGCTCGAGCTTGTCCATCGGCATCGCATTGCGGCACTTCGGGAATCCCGAGCAGCTCAGGAACGGCCCACGACGACTGGCGCGAATCACCATCGGTCGGCCGCACTTGTCGCAACGCGCACCCGCCATCTTGGGCTTTGGCTTCTCCACGTAGACGCCCTCTGGCAAAGGACACGTGGCCTTGCACTTCGGGTACTTGCTGCATCCCAGAAACGACCGGCCTCGCGAGAACTTCACTTGCATCGGAGCGCCGCACTCGTGGCACGCCTGCGTGATCTCTTCAGGCTTGACCTTCTTCAGCGGCACGCCACCCTCCGTGCAGGGCTTCGTGCCGGTGCATTCCGGATAACCCGAGCAGCCCAAGAACGGCCCAAGCCGGCTGCGACGCAGGACCATCCGCTTGCCACACACGTCGCAGGGCTCCGTGATCTCGATAGGCTCGATGATCTTCCCGTCTTGGTCCACGTTCCTGGCGACCTGGCATTCCGGATACCCCGTACACGACAGGAAGCGACCGTTCCTCCCAAACCGATATACCATCGGCCTGCCACACGTCTCGCAGGTGTAGTCGCTGGGCTCCGCCCGGACCCCTTCCATCTCCTGGTGAGCCCTTGCCAGCGCCACCTTAAACGGGTCATAGAACTCGTGGAGGACCTCGTGCCAATCCAGATGCCGCTCCGCGATCTTGTCCAGTTCGTCCTCTATATGGTTGGTAAACCGAACGTCCATGACCCTGGGAAAGTGCGCCACCAGCTTCTGGGTCACGATCTGGCCCCGCGCCGTCGGGTGGAAACGCCGCTCCGCCTGCTCCACGTAGCCCCGGTCCTGGATGGTCTTGATAATCGCCGCGTACGTGCTCGGTCGCCCAATCCCCTCGGCCTCCATCGCCTTGACCAACGACGCCTCGGTGTACCGCGGGGGCGGCGAAGTAAACCGCTGTTTCGGCTCGATGGCCACGGGCGCGACGCGCTGCCCCACTTCCAACGCTGGCAACATCGGCTTGTCGCCGTTCGCCGGCACGCCCAAGACCTTGTAGAATCCGTCGAACACCAGCACTCGACCCATCGCCTTGAACACGACCTCGCCAGTTGAAAACGAGGAACCGCGGGTTTCAGCCCGCGCGGCCCCTCCAGGGGCAGACGGGTCAGCTTGTTGATCCGTGGCACAGGCGTCGCACTTGTGTTGGATCTCGGCCGAAATCAAGACCGTCGTCGCATCCCACTCTGCCGGCGACATCTGGCACGCCACAAAGCGGTTCCAAACCAGCGTGTACAGCTTGTGCTGGTCCGGTGTCATGTGCCCCTTTATCGCCGTCGGCGTCCGCCTCACGTCCGTCGGCCGGATTGCCTCGTGCGCTTCCTGGGCCTTCTTCGCACTCCCATACCGATTGGGCTTCGGGGGCAGGTAACGATCGCCGCAAGTCTCCCGGATCAGGTCGCGCACCGCATCGATCGATTCCGCCGACAAGTTTGTCGAATCCGTCCGCATGTACGTGATCAGGCCGACGTTGCCTTCGCCGGTCTGGATGTCGATCCCCTCGTAGAGCGACTGGGCGATCTTCATCGTCTTCGACGTCCCGAACCGGAGCTGATTCGCTGCCGCCTGCTGCAAGGTGGCCGTCGTAAACGGCGCCGAGGGCCTGCTGATCGACCGCTTCGTGTCGATCGACTTGATCCGGAATTCTGGCGCCTGCGAGACCGACGTCTCGCCCACCAGTTCGATCTGCTTCAGCCCGAGATGTGCATACTGCTCCCAATCGCGGCTGACGACCTTCGTGACGCGGAAGCCCATCGACTCGACTACCGGCCGCACGGCATCAACGGCGCTGAAGAAGCTGGCCACGGCCCCGGCATCCTGACCCTCCGGCGCTCCAGGCGTGTCGGTGCCCTGATTCCCCGATATTCTCCTCGCGCTCTGAGGTCCCGACGTGCCCGACTGGCCTTCAGGCTTGAAGGGCCGCCCCGATACTTGAACCAACGACGCCTCGATACAGCCCGACTTCTCCACCCACGCCGCACGGTCCTTCGCTGATTGCTGATGGCTGATTGTCGACAGCGCCTTCGCAAGCTCGGCGGCCTGCTCGGCCGACGGCGTGAACACGCCTTCTACCGCCCAGCTCTCCTGCGGCTCAAACGCCCGGATCTCATCCTCTCTCCCAACGATCATCCGGACCGCGACCGACTGCACGCGGCCTGCCGACAGACCCTTGGCCACCTTCTTCCACAGTAGCGGCGAAAGCTCGTACCCCACCACCCGATCGAGAATGCGGCGGGCTTGCTGCGCGTCCACCTTGGCCGTGTCAATCTCACGCGGGTGCGCGAACGCCTCCGCGACCGCGGACCTTGTAATCTCGTTGAACACCACCCGCCTGATCTTCTCCGGCGGCAGTGAAAGTGCGTATGTCAGATGCCACGCAATCGCCTCGCCCTCGCGGTCAAGGTCGGTCGCCAGGTATATGAGCGGGGCCTTCGCGGCGGCCTTCTTCAGTTCCTCGACGACCTTCTCGCGGCCCGACAGGATCTCGTAGGTCGGCTCGAAGTTGCGGCCGGGATCGATGCCATACCGCCTCGGCGGCAGGTCGCGCACGTGCCCCTTGCACGCCTTCACGACGTAGCCACGCCCCAGGTACTTGTTGATCGTCTTGGCCTTCGCCGGCGACTCAACGATCACGAGCGCCTTGGCCCCGTCGCCGCCCGATCCGGCCGAACCGCTCGTGTCCGACCGTGACGCTGCCTTCCTCGTCTGTGAAGCCCCCTTGGTCATAGCTCCCATAACTTCCTGTCAGAAAGTACATTACAGCAGACACCCGCACCGAGAATCGCATGGCACGGTAGCCCGCAGCCAACGCCCGAGGCCAACTGTGGCACAGGCGTCTCGCCTGTGTTGGATCACTGTGCCGCGTGCCGCGGCAGCATCGCCGAGCGTATATCGGCCTCGGCCTTACAATCCTGAACGACTAATCGCTCACGGTCCTGGGAAGCAGGCGGGGGACCCTAGCACCTCGCCGGACCCCTGTCAATCTACAATTCACAATCAACGATCCGAAGTCCGAAATCCGGACGCCAAGACCGCAATCCAGGAACCGCGACCCAAAACCACAATGTCTTAGCCGGACTTCCTCCTCTACGGGACCGATACAAACCGCGAAAGCATGGCACGGTGTATTCCGTTTGAAACTTGGGGAGGCGAGGGGTGCTGAGTGGGGAAACCATCCCGACAACCCGCCCGTACCAAGAATGGCGGAGGGCTCCCTGGAGGCCCAAATGAAACGAACCGTCCTCGCACGTTGAGGCGGTCGAATATCGGAATCCCACCACGTGGGATCGAGCCAGTGTACAGGTGCACATCGTGAGCCTTGTGCATCACTAATCTCATGCATCAGTAAGGAGTCATCAATGCGACTGAAAACTGTCTGGACGCCCACAATCGCCCCCATCCTGGCCGCCGCCACCCTGGTGGCGATCTGCTTCTCCACAGTGCTTGCCGAGCCC
>JAFGQA010000162.1 GCA_016935885.1 Phycisphaerae bacterium
CATAAGGTTACGATCGTTGTGATTCTCGTAACTCCTTATTTTACGTTCCAGACCCCCGGCTTTTGGGGGCTTTTCCGACAGGCTGCAAGGTCGGGGGCTCTTACCCCGGTGCCGAAGTCTTACCTACAATCGTGACGTACACGCGCGACAACCTGCGGCCCCACGACCGTGTATACATGCCTGGGCACTCGGTGTAGAATTATCGGCCATACATGCCGCGGAGCATCCGTGCTGCCTGCCTAATACGAGAATAGAAGACCACACATCGCGAATAATCAGCCCCGTGGTGGCGGCTGGAGAAACGAGTCCTTTTGAGGAAGGAGACCAGTCATGCAGACGCGCCTACCAGTGTTGTTGTCGTTGACCATGTTGATGGTCGCCGGGCCGATCGCTGCCGACCCACCCTCGGGTGATCAGGCGATCGACATCAAAGAGATCATATCCTTGGCGGGGGAGGCAATGATCTCACCCCCTGGGGACAAACCCAGCCTGCCGAAGTTCGAGGAGGTCACCAAGGACATGGTGTCCGACAAGGGGCTCTTCACGCTGTGGTACTACCCGGCCACGGCGAAGGACCAGGACGCCGAGAAGCTCCTCTGTCAAATCCCCGCTGGCTTCCTTGGCGAGAAGTTCATGCTGTCGGTCAGCTTCTCCGGCGGCGGCCTCCTTACGGGCTTCCCGCTGGAGGAGTGCGTCGTCCAGTGGGAGGTGCTGGATCGCCAACTCCTGCTCATCGAGCCCGAAACGAGGTTTGTCGTTGATGACTCGAAGACGATCAGTGACGTAGTCCGCCGAACGTACCCCGAGCGGATCCGCGCGGCCGTGCCGATCGTCACGAAATCGGCCGGTGGTGATCCGGTCATCGATTTGGGTCCGATGCTCAAGAGCAACTTCGCGGACATCGCCTGGATATCGGCGCTTGACGATGAAGTGGGCATGTTCGGATTCGGCATGTCGAGCATTAACTCGGGCCTGAGCAGGTGGATCAAGAAGAAGGTCTTCCCGCTCAACGTTGAGATCGGCGTGGAACTGGCCCTCAGCAGCCAGTCGCCGCCGGGCTCTTACAGCAAGAAGCTCGTCCATTACAGCTTCTGGAAGCTGCCGACGAGCGACTACGCACCCCGCGTCGCCGACGATCGGATCGGGTATTTCCTGACAGCCAACCAGGACTGGTCCAAGCCCACCGACGCGCGCGACATTTTCAATCGATACATCGATCGATGGAACCTCCAGAAGCGCGACCCCAGCCTGAAGCTGTGCGAGCCGAAGAAGCCGATCACATTCTACATCGAGAAGACGGTGCCGGTCCGGTTCCGCCGGGCCATACGCGACGGCATCCTCGAGTGGAACAAGGCGTTTGAGAAGTGTGGCTTCGTGAACGCCGTCGAGGTCCGGCAACAGACTGAAGACAACGAATGGAAGGACCTCGACCCGGAGGACATGCGGTACAGCTTCTTCCGTTGGATCGTGAACGGCTGGGGCTTTGCGATGGGCCCGCACCGTGCCAATCCGTTCACGGGACAGATCTACGACGCGGACATCATCATGGACGACGCGATGGTGCGGTTCTTCGAGCAGGAGGCCCAGCAGATGCTACTGCCGTCCGACGCGGTGGCGCTGAAGCTGAGCGATCCCGTCTGTGCTGACTTCATGGAGCGGTTCCCCCAGTGGCGTCGTCCCACGCGCGAATGGGAAAGCCTCACGTTCGGCGACTCCGAAGACGCGAGGCTGCGCGGTTTGATGCGTCATCGCATGAACGAGCGCATGCGCGAGCGCGGCTACTGCTGCTGTGAATACGCGGAGGGCATGAAGCACCAGATGGCCACCGCGCACGCCGTGTTGGCCGGCCAACCGAAGGAAGTCATCGAGCGCTTCTTGTACGACGCCCTCAAGGAGACGGTCATGCACGAGGTCGGGCACACGCTGGGGCTGCGGCACAACTTCAAGGCCAGCTCGATCTGGTCGATCGAGGAGATCAAGAAGCGACGCGCCAAGGGGGAGGCCACGTGCGGCTCGGTGATGGATTACAACCCGGCCCTCTTCTTCGCGGACAAGCAGTTGGATGGCCCATTCCTCACGTCGACGCTCGGTCCATGGGATTACTGGGTCATCGAATACGGCTATCGGCCTGCCGATGGTTCGTACAACAAGGATGCCAAAGACGAGGGCGGAGACAAGGCCAAGGATGATGCGAAGGAGAAAGAAGCCCCCAAGCCCGATGCTAAAGAGACGGCTGTCACAGAAAGCGCCGAGGTGAGAATGCCGGACATCCCCGCGGACATCCTCGACAAGCTGCCCCCTGAGGTGAAGAAGATGATCGCGTCTGGCGCGTTCAAGGAGATGATGGCCAGCGCGGGTGCGGATGTGGACGTGACACCGCCGAAGAAACCGTCATCGCCGATGTTCGCCGCCCCGGCCTGCGGCGAGTTGAAGATGTTGCAGGAGATCGCCTCCCGCGCGGCCGAGCCGGAGTTGGCATACGCGACGGATGAGGACTCGTCCTTCTTGGGAGCTGATGCGCTCGCGGCCCGCTTCGATATGGGCGCCGACCCCCTCGACTGGGCGCGGACCCGCTTCGATCTCGTCGACAAGCGTATGAAGAACATCCTGGACTGGTCGGTCAAGGACGAGGAAAGCTGGTATCACGCGCGGCAGGCGTTTATCCGGCTGATGATTGAAAAGGTGTTCGTGCTCGACTACGTGGGCAAGTACATCGGCGGCCAGCACACGAGCCGCAGCCACCGCGGCGACAACAATGAGCAGGCGCCCTTCACGATCGTGGACGCCAAGCGGCAGCGCGAGGCACTGGCCTTCATCGAGAAGTACCTGTTCGACGACGGTTTCTTCTCCGTCTCGGCGGACGTGCTAAATCACCTGACGGCGCCGCGATGGGCCCACGCTGGTGCCCGTGTCAGCTATACCGTTGACTTTCCGATCCACGACATGATCGGCCTCATGCAGTGGTGGAACCTGTTCGACCGGTTGTACCCGAACACGCTACGGCGCATCCACGATAACGAGATGAAGACCACCGGCGAGGACAAGCTGACCGTGGCCGAGTACCTCCAGCGGATTCAGACGGGCTGCTGGTCTGGCGCCACGGACGTCCATCGCGCCAAGGAAGGCACCTGGACCGACAACGCGCCGTTCATCTCGAGCATCCGCCGTTCGCTTCAGCGCGAGTACCTGCGGATCATCGAGGCGCTGCTCCGGACACGACCTGGCCAACTGTTGTCACCTGACCTCCACGCGATGGTGCAACACTCGGCGGGCTTGCTCAAGGAGAAGATCGGCGCGATCCTGGACAACGATCCCGGATTGGACTTCGCGTCGAAGGCCCACTTGGAATCGTGCAAGTCGCGCATCGAGCGCGTCCTCGAATCCGAGCTGAGGGAGTATTAACAGGACCTGTACTACTAGAGACTGGAATCTTCGCGTCTGGCGAAGAAACCTGTGGCACCGGCGCCGAAGCCGGTGGCGTCACGGGCAGGACGCCCCTGCCATACTTTGGTCGCGGCCTGAGGCCGCGCTGTGCCAAGGGCGTTCCTCCCGTGTCAAGACCGCCTTCGGTTGCGGTGCCACGATGAGCCGGCCCGACTTCCGCAGCGTGCGTTAGGCGTCGCGCGAGAATAACGTGACCGATTGTGCCGCTTGGCCAGCCTGGTGGCTTGCCGTTTGGCGGACCTGCGCGCAGGCAGACGGGCAAACCGTTTACGTCGTCTCTGCGCGGTTCCTCAGCCAGCACTGGAGGCGGCGGCCCTGATTGCCAAGGCAATCAGACCGTAGAAACGCTGGCGAAGCATCTCGGCCACCGAGTGGTTGATCCACTCTGGATCACGCGAGCCATTCAGGCAGACGATTAAACGATCTGTGTTGCCGATCTGGTGATCGAACTGACGGATGGGTAGGATGCCCGTGTCGGTGCTGGCCTGGAAGTCCCTGGCCTCCACGACGATCGGCAGCCGCGGGAGAAAACCAAAGCGCATCTGCTCGACAGACTGTTCCGACATACGCGACCTCCTCGTTTTGCGATAAGTGTCCTTGCTAACTACAGCTCAACTCACAGGGAGGTCGCAAGACAGATGCCTGCCGTGAGTGATTTGGGCTAATGCTCTGACACTCTTACGGTTGTCCTGCCGCGTCACCATGGGCGCCAATTCGAGACTTGACCTCGTTAACTCCAGACGTTATCATGCCTTCCCTTGTATCCCGGCAGGCTCCTACCAGGTGGCGGCCCTGCTCACGAGACCGCAGCCTTTCGTGGGCACGTACAGCGTCGCACCTGGGGTGATCTTGCCGTCGTTGGGGGGGGAGCGGGAGTTGAAGCGTGGTGAACGGAGGCCCGGGCCCCATTTGGCCTGGGCGATCGAAGTCAACCACGCTCAACTGCGTCGAGGCGGCGTGACCGACCGGCGGTGCCCTTGCGGACGCCGTCCCGGCCGCTGCCGCTTCTAAAGAAGCGCCTATCCGAACAACTCGGGCGCCGGCGCCGCGCCGGTGAAGGCACAGGCCGTGGCGCTCTTGCCATAAGGGCTATCCGGATAGGCCCTGAGAGGAGGCAAAGGGGACATCCCAACCGAAGGGAGCGCTGCCAGACAGACAGCAAGGGGAGTGTGTCGCGCGCCGGGGACTCTGACGCGACCAGCGGTGCGCTCGCATCGCCCGTCTCGATGGACGAGGCCTGCGACGCAGTCCCGTTGCGCCCGATGCCCGGCCCCGACGTGCCTGGCGCAGCCGTTCTCGGCCTCTCGACATCGCCGAGGCGGCGATGGCGAAGGAATCGAGACGGCGACGCCAGCGGCATCTCGCAGTCTGGTATCGCCGGCCGTGTGGAACACAGGGTTCGGCCATACGGCATCATTCCCTCGGCGAGGGTACGCCCCGCGCGCCTCTCCTGATTCGAGCTCGTCCGGATCGCGTAGATCCGCGTCAGAGACACGTCACCCACAGAGGAGGCTGCAACATGTGTTCCCCGACCTGTTCCCCGATGTGTGCGCCGCACCGTGTCGGCGCGAAGGCCCTACTTCTCGCGGCGCTCGCACTGCTGGCCGTCGCGCCGCTTACCGTCCGGAGAGTCTCCGTGGCCGCCGCGCAAGACAAACCCGAACGTACTGCGCCTACCCTGACCTCACAGTCTCAACAGCCCGGCGACGACTCCGATCCCCGCGCGCCCGCCCCACCTCGTGGCCGGACCGATGGCAATCCCGATGTTGTTGTGAGCGGCGCCGCAGGTAATGAAGCCGAGATGAGCATTGCAATCAATCCGACGAATCCGAACAACCTTGTTGTCATTGCCTTCCACCCAGCCGATCAGAACACGATGAATACATTCTGGTCGACGGATGGAGGACAGACCTGGACGGCCAATCCGCTTGACGAAGGCAAAGACGGGAAGCCGGGCATGCGACATGACCCGACAGTCGCGTTTGATGATAACGGCCATGCGTACGTCGCCTACAGTGCTGCGAACGGCACGAACCGGGTTTTACTGGTAGGCAGAAGCACAGACGGCGGTGTGAGCTACACCTTGGCAAAGCCCGTCGCTGGACCAAATTGCCGCATTGACAAGTACGTCATCAATACGGGCCCTGGCCCATACGATTCGCAGGAGCCAGCGGTGTACATCGCGTACACCCAGTTTATTGGAGAATCCGACAAGAACTTCACGAACTACGAACTCCATCTGGCCGCCTGCTACAACTGGGATGACGGCTTTACCGTGGATGAGGTCATCAATAATGAATCCACCGGCGGAGGTTCTGATTGCGCGCTTTATGGAATGCCGGCAGTAGATTCTGAGGGGCGTGTGTATGTCGTCTGGATCGATTATTCTGGATGTCTTGAACGAGATACGACGGAGTGCTGGTATCATGAAGTGTGCGCCGATCCGAACACAAACACAAACCCACACCCGGATGACTATTCGGCCTGTGCGATGCCACAGATAAAAATCGATCGAGGAACGTTCGATGGCGAGAACCTTATTTTTGGGACAGACGACCAAGTGGTGCAGGACACACTCGTGGGCTACTCATACTGTATTCCCGCGATGCCAAGGAACAAGATTGGATCCGTTCCGACGGTCGCCGTCGACAGAAGTGGCGGCCCTTACGACGGGCGCATCTATGTCGCTTACACGGTCGTCGGCGGGGAGTGGCCAAATGATCAGTATGACACCGATATTGAGTTGGCCTTTCTAAACCAGAATGAATGGGATGAGAGACCGCAGCAGTGGCATCACGTTGAAGTACACGGCGCCGCTGATGGCGCAAGTCAGTTTCTTCCTTGGCTCAATGTGGATCAGGTGACAGGACAGGTAGCCGTCGTGTGGTATGACACGCGCGATGATCCTGGCATGAAGGAGGTCCGCGTATACCTGGCATTAAGCTCTGACGGTGGCGAAAGTTGGGACAGTGATCCCATTTCCGATGGGCAGTCAGAGCAATCTGAGCCAGACAGCGATGAACCGTATGTTCACTGGTACAACAACTTTAGGGAATACATAGGCCTGGCCATTCATGATTCGGTGGCCCACGCAGTCTGGGCAGACAACAGTGATCAAGATCAGGACCTGGATGTCTACACCGATCGAGTCTCGACGAGGTTGTACGTCCGAGCGGATGCGAATCTGGGCGGCGATGGGAAGAGTTGGGGCACGGCCTTCAAGTATCTCCGCGATGCCCTCGACGCAGTAAACAACGAGCCTATTCGCAAGACTGCGCAGATTCGCGTCGCGGCGGGCGCCTACAGACCAGACGTATGCTCCGTCGAGGGCCCACGCGGCCAGTGGCAGACTATGACGAGCGGCTTGCGGACGGACACGTTCAGTCTCACAAACAACCTCATGATCCGTGGTGGCTATTCGGGACAGACTGTGCTCGGAAATGGATCTGGCACCGTCGACGTACGAGACGTCGTTGCCTTTGAGACGATCCTCACCGGCGACATCGGTACGCAAGGCGACAACACGGACAACAGCTATCACGTCGTCACCGCCGGTGACCCAACGGCAGGTATTGACACTGACTCCAGCGCCGTCCTCGATGGGTTTACGATCAAGGACGGCAACGCAAACCACCCGTCCGAAGTGAAATACAGAAAGGGCGGCGGCTTATACAACGATGGAGGCAGCGCGGAACTGAGCGATTGTGCGTTCACTCAGAATGAAGCGGCTCAAGCCGGCGGAGGGATGTATACGGACGGAGGCCACCCAACGTTAAGCAACTGTCAGTTCATCGCAAATATCGCATTCCTCGAAGGCCAACCGCTCAGCGGCGACGGCGGTGGACTCTATAGCACGAACAGCAACTCCATCTTGGTCAACTGTCTGTTTATTGAGAACCGTGCTGGTAATGAAGGTGGAGCCGTCTGCAAGTCCGGCGGAGGAATGGGAGTCTACAACTGCGTTCTAAAGGCTAACACAGCAAAGCCACAAGGCACTGGTGGCTTCTACTCCCAGGGTAGCCCCTTCACCATGATTAATAACATCCTGTGGGGCAACAGTGGAGCCCATCAGATCGTTCCTCAGACTGTATCTGTGATTGTCATGTACAACTGCATCGACGGCGGCTACAACGACGGAATTGGCAACATTAGCGACGATCCGGCATTCTTTGATGAATCGGCTAACGACCTTCGGTTGAGCGCCATGTCTCCTTGTATCGACATGGGTGATCCTGACTTTGATGAAGAGCTAATCGACAAGGACATCAGCGGGTACCCGCGGGTGGTGTGTGACCGTGTGGACATGGGCACGTACGAGTTTCCGTACAGAGGTGACATGAATCATGACACGCTTGTCAACGGCGATGACATACAGCTCTTTACAGATTGCTTCCTTGCTGGATCGCCGCCCGATGGGATCTGTAACTTCGCGGACATGGACGCGACGGAGGGATCCGGCGGCGCAACTGTGGATGAGGCCGACAAATCTTGCTTTGCTAGCGTGTTGACGGACGGATTCACAAGTTGTGATTTGTGTACACAAAGTGCCCCCCCAGGAGGAGTTGGCGCACCTCGCCAGGAGAGGGAGAGCAGCGACGGCGCTCTACCACGCGAGGTCCCTCGCTTGGACTGCAATCGCAATGGCGTGCGCGACGCCGAGGACATCGCCGAGGGGACCAGCCAGGATTGTAATAGCAACGGGGTGCCGGATGAGTGTGATATTGATGCGGGCGATCCGGACGGGGACGGTCGCGTGAGCCCAGACTGCAACAAGGACGGGTTGCCGGATGAGTGCAATCTGGCGCTGCCGATCTTTACCAGTTTCGACTGTAACGGCAACGGCATCCCCGACGAATGTGACATCGCCGCGGGGAGGTGCAAGGACTGCAACGGCAACGGCTTCCCCGACGCGTGCGACATCTCGTCCCGTGTCAGCGAGGACAAGAACGCGAACGGGGTGCCCGACGAGTGTGAAAACGCGGAAGACGTGCGCCAGGACGTCGCGCGCGCGGCATTCTACGAATGGTACGATCGGCAGGCGTGGGGTCCGAAGGGCAAGCATGACAGTCGCCAGCAGTTTCAGATGGTGGTGGACAAGCTGCGAGAGCTCGGGCTGCCGCTGAGGCATCCGTGGTTGGAGCCTGAGGGGCCGGGGCTTGAGCGGCCGAAGCCTGAGGAGCCGAAGCCCGAGGCCGAATCCAAGGAGGCAGGAGCCACTGACGCTCGATAAGACACGGGCGGGACGCCGGTGTGGTCGCGCTCGACTGTCGACCTGTGCATGAATGCCTCAAGGAACTCCGCGTCGGGCCGTACAAGGACTACGGCAATGTCGCGTTTTGTGATGTTCTCAGGCAGTATTGGCCTTTGATCGCGTCCGCCGCCGTCTTGCAGGCGTCACCGTTACGTGGAATGACCTTGGGCTGATCGGCCCACAATCTGTGCGTAGCCTATGGACGAGGTGTGACGAGGGCAGGTTCGACGAAGAGTATTCCACCCTCGTGCCGGGCCACGGGGCGGTGATGCTCAAGGTCGGTCCGGCCCCATCGGGCCAAGACGTAGGGAATGGCGAATGAACCGTGTCGCTGCCATCTCGCGCATCCCGAACGCAAAGAACGGGGTCGACGGCGACGCGTCCTCCTCCGTTTCGAGGGCGTCAAGAGCGCCATGTACGGGTGGGCAAACGGTCAGAAGGTCGGTTATCGGAAAACGACAAACAGCACGATGGTGACAACGCAAATGAGCGTTCCGTAGACATACGAACTGGCCGGTACCCGTGTGTCGATCCTCGACGTCGGATACGTGACGGGCTTGGTGCGCGGTGCGACGACAGTGATGATGGCCATGACGATCACCAGGATGATGAACACGATCGCCATATGGTGCAGGAACGCGAGCGAGCAGAATTGGTAGTACAGTGCCGCGGAGCCTTCGACGACCTGTGTGCCGCCATCGGGATGCTCTCGCATTACCGTCGTGACGCCGCCGCTCGTACTGAGATCGAAGCCGTAGATGCCCTCCATGATCCACTTGGGGATCCGCGAGAGGGAGTAGAGGATCGGGCCGAGGATCAGCGCCGTCCTGCCGGCCGCGGTCGGGGCGCGCTTCAGCACGAGTCCCACCAGAAACGCGGCGACGATGCCGGGCGAGATGAAGCCCCAGATCTCCTGGATGTAATTGAACACGCCCTCGAAATGGCCCGGCAGCGGGGCGATGATGCACGCGAACAGAGCGATTACCCCCGTGGCAACCCGCCCGATGAGCACCTGCCGTTTGGCGTTCGCTTTGGGGTTGATGTACTTCTCGTAGATGTCGATGGTGAAGATCGTCGACGCCGAGTTGATGCCGGAGTTGAACGTGCTCATCACCGCACCGGCCAGCGCCGCCAGCATCACCCCTCGCAGCAGCGGCGGCATGATCTGGGCGATCATGTACGGGTAGGCGATTTCACCCGCCTTGGCCTCGTCGCCGTTTGTCTGCGCCAGAAGGGCGTCGCCGAACTTCATGAAGGCGATGATGCCGGGGATCACGATGATGAACGGGATGATCAGCTTGAATACGCAGGCGAGGTAGATGCCCTTCTGTCCATCGGCCAGGCTCTTGGCGCCCAACGTACGCTGCGTGATGAACTGATTGAGGCCCCAGTAGAACAGGTTGGGAATCCACAGACCGCCGACGAACACCGCCAGCCACGGCACCTCCGGATCGTTCCAGGGCCGAATCACGCTGAGTCGGTTGATGGCCTGGCCCGTCTCCGGATCAGTGATCGTTGCGCCGGCGACCAGCTCCTTCCATCCGGCCAGCAGGCTCCCGCCGCTTACGCCAGCGCCTTCCTCAATGGCGCCTCCGCCCAAGAGCCTGAGGCCGAAGAACAGACAGACTGCACCGCCGAGCAGCAGTGCTCCGCCCTGCAGCAGGTCGGACCAGACGACGGCTTTCAGGCCGCCGTAGATCGTGTAAGCCGCGGCGATCAGCCCGATGAACCAGATGCCGCCGGTGGTTGCCCAGTGCGCCGCGTCAGCCTCGTTCATTCCGTATCGTTCGACGAGCATCTGCGGAAAGCCGAACACGCCATTCAGGCCCTGGGCGCCGCTGTACAACACAGTGGCGAGCAGAGCCACCACATACAGGACCATCAGATAGGTCGCCATGATCGTCCGCGTGGGGCGGTCGTAGCGGTACTCGAGAAACTCGGGCATGGTGTAGATGCCGGCCCGGAGGAACTTGGGCAGCAGCCACCAGGCGACGATCACGAGCGTGATGGCGCTCATCCATTCGTATGACGCGATCGCCAGGCCCACATTCGTGAACGCGCGGCCCGCCATCCCAACGAAGTGCTCGGTCGAGATGTTCGAGGCGATCAGCGAGAAGCCGATCAGCCACCAGGTCAAGCGCCGACCCGCCAGGAAGTAGTCCTCCTGCGTGTCTTCCCGACGGGAGGCATATAACGACACGCCGACGACGATGGCGATGAAGCCGACCAACGTCATCACATCAAAGGTCGATAGTTCCATGTTTGGCTCCACAGGGGTTGCGCAAGCGAGCGTTGCCGTCTAAGCCGGTTCTACCAATGCTTGAACAGTGTGGGTGCCACTGGCGGCTTGTCCGCCAGTGCCCACACAGGTGACGGGCACACGGGCAGACGAGCTGCCCGTGACACCCGTAGCCGGCAACGGTTCAGGCATTACCCAGTCGCGCTGAGCAGCCCGTGGTAAAAGGGAAACCGGTGGTTCGGAAACGCCGTTCCTGACCGTGAAAACCACCGGCGAGACGCCGGTGCCACAGTTTTGCCACGGGCTGTTAGGAGGCATTCACACGCCACTCCAGTACGCCGCCTGAAAACCCTGGCTGCAACTGCACTTCCAGCCGCAGTGCCTCCGTTTGGACATCGTCGAAGCGAGCCTCATTGAACCGGTCCTTCTGGACACCGAAACCGCGCGGATTCGCAACGGGCTTCCATGTGTTCCCGTCTCGATACAGCAGCCGCCAGGATTGTGGAACGCGGCAGCCACCACGCCCCGTGTCGTCGAACCAGTAGACGTCGACGCTGGTGATCTTCATGGGCTTGGGCAGATCGTATTGCAGCCACTCGGCCGTTCCCTTGTGGCTCCACCAGGTCATCCGCGGAATGCCATGATCCGAGGACGATGCCGGCAGCAGGCCGTCATTCAGCGCGCCGATCGTGTCGTTCGAGAAGCAGTGCGAACCGGACGCACGGAAGCCGGCGGTCAGTGGCGGCGGCGGCACGGCTTCAGCGTCGCGCGGCAACCACACCGCCATCTCGTTGGCCCCTCGATGACACCACGCGTAGTACGGGATCGCCGTCAACTCGATCGCACGGACGACGCGCCGCCCGTTCTCGTTGCTGCCGACGGCTTGCCCATTGCCGCGCAGGACCGTGATTCCACCGAGCAGGTCGGAGCGCATTTCCGGGCGGATGGCGGCGTTGTCCGGCAGCGCGACGTTCAGCACGTGCCCGTCGTGGTCCGCACCTTCGATGCAATACACGATCGGTCCGCGCTCAAGCGCGACGCGACCGCGATTCGCTTGAACATCCTCCTTGCACAGGACGCGGCGCACGGGCATCGGCAGGTGAAGGTCAATCGCGTCGCCCGGCGACCACCCGCGCCGCAGCACCGCAAAGCCACTTTCCATCGTCAGGGCCACCGGCTCTCCATTGACGCGCAGCGTCGGTGCATCGCCGTCGCCGTCGAGATACCGGTACAGATCGCTGGGAACCGGTCGGCCCCGCGCCCAGCCGGGGATGCGAAGGCGCAGCTCGAAATCGGTCGGGCGCTGCGGTTCGACGACGATCTTCACGTCGCCGTTCCATGGATAGTCGGTCCGCTGCGTCAGCCGTACGGTTGTCCCGTCCAGGCCGAGCTTGCCACTACCGGCGATGTACAGGTTCACGTAGCCGACCTGCTTGCGTTGGGCGTAGACCATGCCCGCGATGGAGGGCATGAAACGGACCACGTTCACGGGGCAACATGAGCAGCCGAACCAGGCGCTGCGCTCGAGGTGGCCGTGGTTGAACGCGTAATGGCCATCGCACGCGAGGGGATTAGGGTAGAAGAACGTGTCGCCTTTCAGGGAGACGCCGACGAGAAAGCCGTTGTACATCACGCGCTCGAGCACGTCGATGTACTTCGCGTCGCCGTGCAGCAGGAACATGCGGTGGTTCCACAGCGCGTTGGCGATCGCCGCGCAGGTCTCGTTGTAGGCGGTGCGGTTGGGCAACTCGTAGTCATCGCCAAAGGCCTCGCCCGATCGACGCGCGCCGATCCCCCCAGTCAGATACAGCTTCTTGGAGACGGTGTTTTCCCAGATGCGATCCAGCGCGGTGACGTAGCGATCGTCGCCCGTCAGGGCCGCTACGTCGGCCACACCGCTGTAGAGATAGCCTGCCCGTACGGCATGGCCCACGGCTTCCGCTTGCTCGGCGACCGGCAGGTGATCCTGGCAGTACTCGCCATAGAGCTGCTTCCGTCTGTCCTTCCGTCCGCGCATGTCGATGAAGAACTTCGCCAGATCGAGGTACCTCTGCTCGCCCGTGACGCGGTAGAGCTTCACCAGGCCGATCTCGATCTCCTCGTGCCCAGGCACGTCGACGCGCTGTCCCGGACCGAGGCCGAAGACCCGGTGAATCAGGTCGGCGTTCTTGAGCGCCACAGCCAGGAGCGTACGCTTGCCGGTGGCCTGGTAGTGTGCGACGGCCCCTTCGTAAAGGTGGCCGACGTTGTATAGCTCGTGGCCGTGTGCCAGGTCTGTCCAGCGTCCTTGCTTGCCGGGGTAGTCATACGCCGGATCGTTGACGGTCCGCGCAGTGTAGAGGTAGCCGTTGTCTTCCTGCGCCGCGGCAATATCGGCGATCAGGGCGTCGAGGTAGCTGTCCAACTTGGGGTCGTGGTGCTGGGCGAGGGTGTACGACGCGCCCTCGATCACCTTGAACACGTCGGAGTCGTTGAAGAAGATGCCCTCGAATCCCCCTGCGACGCGCCCGCCGGCCTTGGCGAAGTTGCTCAGCCGGCCCGTTTCCTCGCACTTGCGGAAGTTGGACCAGACGGTGGTTATCCGGTTCGTCTCCAGCCGCGGCCCCCAGAAACCGGCGACAATCTCAACGTCGGTGAAGGGAACCGGCCGAATCGGATAGTCGTTCGCCGCCCCGATTCGACACGACATCAGAACACATACGGCAATCTGGCCCAGTCTGCACGGTAAACCGCTTCGCATTTGCGCGTCCTCCGCTCATCGTGTCCGGCCGGTTACAGGCGGTAGCCCTCCTCCGCGCGTTGGAACGCGATCCGATGGTTGGTCACCGGCTTCCACGACCAGGCTCAGTCCAACGTCAATGCCCTGTCCGCCGCCTGTCTGGTGGCAATGGACCGCAAGTATGTTTCTCCCCTTCTTCAGCGCGCGGCGCCCGTCCACAGTGATCTCTGCGAGGATGTGTGAACACACCCACTGCTCGAACGAACCGGCCGGCACGCCGTTGATGTACACTTCCGCGTCTTCATCGTGATAGACGTGCAGCCTCAAATCGCCTTGTGGGACCTCGTCGAGATGGAACTCACGGCGCAGCCAGATGTCGGAAGTGATCCACGTGGTGCCCAGCCGGACGCCCGGCGTGCCTTCCTTGCCGAACATCCCCTTACCGACCCGCCAGGTAGAATCGTCATACTCGGCTTCCACCCAGTCGCCGCTCGGCTTGCTCGTGGTGTAGCGCCAGGTCTGGGGCGTCTTCGCCGAGGTGGGCACGATGTCGCGGATCTCCGGCGGGGGCAGGTAAAGTTGGCGATGCAGCTCGGCGAGCCGCGCCACGTCGAACTTCAGGACTGCGCGGTCATACGTCATCAACCCGTTGACCTCGCCCTCAACGTCGCTGGTCTGCGTGTACACGGCCGCCGAAAGCCCCTCGCCGATCAGTGGAAGGACCTGGCGTACCACGCGGAGATAGTTCTTCTCCAACTCGGCCTGGGAGGTATACGTGCGGTAGCCCCAGTTCTTCTTGTTCCACCACAGGTGGCCATCGACCGGCCAACCGAGTCCGCCGAACTCACCGAGCACACTTGCCCGGCCCTTGCCGGCCGGCTGCATCGCCGGGCCGGGATACGCATGGACATCGATGACGTCTCCGCAGTCCCGATCCGCCCATCCGCTGGCGCTGTTCACCAGCCGCGTCGGGTCATACTCCTTGACCCACTTCGTCAGGCGTTTCGTGTCCCACTGCCCCCAGCCT
The DNA here is from genome assembly GCA_016935885.1 of Phycisphaerae bacterium. The sequence continues at coordinate 14,681 of JAFGQA010000162.1, forward strand.
TCGTTGTAAACCACCCACATGATGATGGACGGATGGTTGCGAAGGGCGTCGATCATCGCCTTGAGCTCACGCTCGAAGTTCGCGGCCGATTCCGGGTTCCGGTCGATATCGGGTTCATGGGCGCCGACGTAGCGATCGCCGCTGGGCATGTCCTGCCACACAAGCAATCCGAGTTTATCGCAGTGGTAGTACAGCCGCGCCGGCTCGACCTTGACATGCTTTCGCAGCATGTTCATCCCCAGCTTCTTGAGCTGTTCGAGGTCGAAGCGCAGAGCCTCGTCGGTCGGCGCCGTGTACAGCCCGTCCGGCCACCAGCCCTGATCCAGCGGACCGAACTGGAACAACGGCTCACCATTCAGCAGGATGCGCGTATGGCCACCATACTCACCGAGCGCGATCTTGCGCATGCCGAAGTAGGACTGAACCGCGTCGACCGCCACCCCGCCGCTGACCAGACTCACTTTCAAGTCGTACAGGTGCGGCGAGTCCGGAGACCATAGCTTCGCGTTGGGGACCCGAATCACAACCGCCTCACCCGCCGGGGCCTCGCCCTCCGCAATGACGCGCCCGTCGTCCAGAACCTGGACGCGCGTCCGCCCGCCGCCTGCGATGTCTGGTGCGACCGCGATCGCTGAACGATCGATGTCCGGCGTGATCTTCAGCCCGCGAATGTGATTCTCCGGAACCGGCTCAAGCCAAACGGTCTGCCAAATGCCGGTCACGGCCGTGTACCAAATTCCCTCGGGCTTGAGAACCTGCTTGCCGCGTGGCTGCCAGCTCTTGTCGGTCGGATCGTGTACTTTGACCACGAGTGTCTGGGGGCCTGCGGAGGTCAGGGCATCCGCTATGTCGAACGTGAACGGGTCGTAGCCGCCCTGGTGATCTCCGACGTGCCTGCCGTTCACCCACACCTGCGCCGCCCAGTCCACCGCGCCGAAGTGCAACAACACGCGCCGGTCCTGCCAGGCCGACGGAACTTCGAACGTGCGGCGATACCAGAGCGCCTGATCCGGACGGACGGCCTTCTTGACGCCGGACAACGCCGATTCGATGCAGAACGGCACGAGGATGACGCCGTCGTACGCCGCCGGCTCGGCCGCTTGTCGGGCCGATGTCATCGCGCAAGCCCACAGCCCGTTCAGGTTGAGCCAGTCCGGCCGCACCATCTGGGGTCGCGGATACTCGGGCCAGACCCTGTCCGGCCGCACGTCCTGGGCCCACTGCGTCAGCAACTGCTCGTCCACGGGCCTCCAACTCGCCGGATCTTCCGCACGTGCAAGAGACACCGCCGCGAGACACGCCAGCAGGGTTCCACCTGAACGGGTCATTGGCTCTCACCTTCCTCCCACGGTGGGGAGATGCACTACTTCGCCGAAAACCGATAGACCGTCGTGTGCCGATATTCCTCGCCGGGGCGCAGAATCGTCGACGGGAATGCCGGCTTGTTCGGCGAGTCCGGAAAGTGCTGCGTCTCCAGGCAGAAGCCGGTACGGTGCTGATAGGCGTAACCGCCCTTGCCGACGTTGCTGCCGTCCAGGAAGTTGCCGCAATAGAACTGCACGCCCGGCTCGGTCGTCAGCACTTCCATGAACCGGCCGCTTCGTGGCTCGTAGACCGTCGCGGCCAGCCGCAGCTTGCCATCCCAGTGTGAGAGCACGAAGTTGTGGTCGTAACCCAGACCGTATTTAAGCTGCTCGTGATCCGCGTTCACGCGTTTGCCAATGGCGGTGGGCTGCCTGAAGTCGAACGGCGTTTCACCAACGGCCATAAGCTCGCCAGTGGGAATCAGCCCCTTGTCCACCGGCGTAATATGATCGGCGGCGATCATGAGTTCGTGATTCAGGATCGTCCCACTGTCATGGCCGTCGAGATTGAAGTAGCTGTGGTGCGTCAGGTTCACCGGCGTGGCTTGGTCCGATGTGGCGTCGTACTCGATCCTCAGCTCGTTTTCATCGCTCAGCCAGTAGTGCATGGTGACGTCGAGGTTGCCGGGGTAACCTTCCTCCTTGTCGCGGCTGACGTGGTGGAACCGGACACCAACGGCGCCGTCCTTGATGACCGCGTCGGCATCCCAGACGACCTTGTCGAATCCGACTTTGCCGCCATGCAAGTGACAGGGTACGCCACCGGGCTCATTGTTCGTAGCCAGTGAGTAGGTCTTCCCGTCCAGCGTGAACTTCCCGTTCGCGATGCGGTTGCCGCAGCGCCCAACGACGGCGCCGAAGTAGGGTGTCGCCTCGAGGTAGTCCTGAAGACGGTCGTAGCCGAGCACGATGTCGGCGAAACGCCCGTTGCGATCCACCGCCGTCAACGACACGACAATGCAGCCATAGTCGGTCACTTGCATGGTTGCACCGTTGCGGTTGGCAAGTGTGAAGAGGTGGACTTCCCGACCATCCGGCGAACGTCCCCACAGGTGTTTCTCGACCGACGCCAACGGCTTCGCCGGCTTCGGCACACCAGCGAATGCAGGCCCACAAGCTGCGGCCAGGCCGACGACGAGCATCCAGGCCTTCGGAATCCTCAAACTGCCATGCATATGCGACTCCCTGTAGATTCGCGGTTGACGATCCGCGAGTTTCACGTGCTCCGGCCGGCCGGCACCGCGATGACACACAGCCTGCCCTCTCGCCGGTATTTAGGTGCTTTGGCAAGGCGCGTCAACCTCCTGACGGTTCGCCATGGCTTGCTGCACTCTTCGAGGCACAGCAGGACGGACCTTGAGTCCCGGCGCGGCCCGGTGCTCGATATGTCGCGGCGTTCCAGACGTGGAAGAGGCCCGGGCGGCACTCGATCAGGCCCAGACCGACTACGATCGCATCGTGCGGTTGCTGGCCGGCGACTCGGCGAGCGAACTGGAGTTCGCGACCGCCACCAACAGGCTCAATACCACCAAAGCCAACCATGAGCAGGCCCAGAGCGCACTTCACGAAGCTGAGGCTGTGGTTGGCTATGCCACGATTCAGTCACCGCTTACCGGCGTCATCATCGACAAGGCGGTTGATGTCGGGGACATGGTGCGGCCCGGTGAAACCGTGCTTCGACTGTACGATCGGCTGCAACTGGTCGCGACGGTCCGCGAGTCGCTGGCCACCAGCCTGCAAGTCGGGCAAGAACTACCGGTAACGCTCGAGGCGCTGAACCTGCGATGCCACGGCAAAATCAGCGACCACCGGCAGAGCCGGTGGTTTGAGGAAGGCCCCTGAAAGGGGCCAGCGGTCGAACCCGCCACAAGGCAGCATTCTCGACACGCCCCACACGCGGCGGCACAATGCGCCTGATGACCACGGACTTCACACCCGCTCAGTTCGTCGCGAAGTGGTCCAGGACCGAGCTGACCGAGCGCGCCGCCAGCCAGGAGCATTTCATCGACCTGTGCCGCCTGTTGGGCCAGCCGACGCCGGCGGAACAGGACGCCACCGGGGCCGAATACGCATTTGAAAAGGGCGTGCTGACCACCGGGGCCGCGTCCAAGGGCGCTCAAGGCGATCACGGCTTCGCGGACGTGTGGTGGCGCGGCAAGTTCGCATGGGAGTACAAACGCAAGGGCAAATACCGCGACTTGACCGAGGCGTACCGGCAACTCTGCCAATACCGCGAGGCGTTGGAGAACCCGCCGCTCCTGATCGTGAGCGACATCGCCCGCACCGAGATTCACACGAACTTCACCGGTACCGCGAAACAGGTCCACACGATTGAGCTGGAGGCGTTGGCAGAGCCCGCATCGTTGGACTTACTCCGCCGCGTGTTCACGGACGCCGGCTCGTTCAAACCGACGGTCACGCCCGAGCGGATCACCGAGGAGATCGCACAACGATTCAGCCACATCGCCCAGAGCCTCCGCAATCGTGGGCACGACCCGCAGGTGGCCGCGCACTTCCTGATGAAGTGTATGTTCTGCCTGTTTGCCGAAGATGTCGGGTTACTCCCGCCGGACCTGTTCAAGACGGTGCTGACCCGGTGGCACTCGGAACCGGAGAAGCTGACGAACGTTCTGAACGGCTTGTTCGATGCCATGCGGATGGGCGGGGCCTTTGGCGCGGAGCCCATCCAGCGGTTCAACGGCGGCTTGTTCGACGAATCACCGGCCCTGGATCTCAACACGGACGAGATCGGCGTTCTGATTCTCGCCGCCAAGCAGGATTGGTCCAGCGTGGAGCCGGCGATCTTCGGCACGCTCTTCGAGCGGTCGCTGGACCCGAGCGCCCGGGCGCAGATCGGCGCGCACTACACGAGCCGCGAGGACATCATGCTCGTGGTCAAGCCGGTCATCATGGCCCCATTGCGGCGGGAATGGGAGCAGGTCAAGGCCGAGGTTGACAAGCAGCTCGAACGGAGGCGCGGCGGCAAGACGAAAGCCACACAAGCCAAGGCGGACAAGGCGATCGAGAAGACCTTCCACGGGTTCATTCACCGACTGGCATCGATCCGCATCCTCGATCCGGCGTGCGGATCGGGCAATTTCCTGTACGTGGCGATTCAGCAGCTCCTCGACCTGGAAAAAGAGGTCATCACGTATGCCGCCCGACCCGAGATATCGCTCGGTCTGATTCCGCAGGTCCGCCCCGCGCAACTGCACGGGATCGAAATCAACCCCTACGCGGCGGAACTGGCGCAGGTCGTGATCTGGATCGGCTATCTGCAATGGATGCGCGACAACGGCTTCATCGCGCCGCGCGACCCGATCCTGGAGCCGATCCAGACGATTGAATGCCGCGATGCGATACTGGAGTTCCTGCCCGAGCCCCCGCCCGAGCCCCCGCATTCATGCGGGGCGGACTCCGCCAACCGTCAACTCCACGGTGTCCGCGACGCCGCCCGCTATCAACGGCGGGGATCGGCGAAAGGCCGCGGCGGGGACTACCTCCTGACCTGGACGACCTACGGAACGTGGCTACCTGGTGACGAACGCGGATTCGTCGGTCGGGTTCCCGACGACAAGGGCGGACACGTGATCCACAACTTGCCCGGCGAGCCTTACGACGCCGACGAACCCAGTCTGCGCGTAGACGCAAAGCGCAAGCTCAAAGGCCCCGTCGTGCGCTTGATCGGTGAGCACGCTCGCGTTTGCATCAAGGCATTTCACGAGGTGTGCGAGAGGTACGACCTGACCATCTATGCCGGAGCGATCATGGCCAATCATGTCCATCTGGTCGTCTCGTCGGCGGAATCGGAAGGCCCTCGCCTGCTCAATCTGTTCAAGGGAGTTTCGTCGCGCCGCTTGGGACAGGTGTTCGGGAGGCAGCCCTCAGGATCATGGTGGACGACGGGAGGTTCGCGGCGACTGTTGCCCAACGAGCGCGCGTTGGATAAAGCGGTCGACTACGTGAGAAATCAGGAGCACATGCTCGCCGCCTGTGAGACTCCACTGCCCGGCGCGAACGCGGCCGACAGCCCGCCCGGCGTAAACGCTGCCGACATGCCGCCCGGCGTAAACGCTGCCGACATGCCGCCCGGCGTAAACGCTGCCGACATGCCGCCC
>JAFGQA010000163.1 GCA_016935885.1 Phycisphaerae bacterium
GACATCCTGTTCATCCTTTCCGCCGCCACTTCTGAAAACGGCCACCAATTGGGAGCACAAGAGTTGGCCACGATGCGCCAGGGCGCGATTGTCGTGCTGGTGGGGCGGGCCGAGGTGGTGGAGTTCGATGCCTTGCTGGATGCCGCCGACTCGGGCCGGATTCGCGCGGCCATCGACGTGTTTCCACAAGAGCCGGTCCCGCCCAATGCCCGTGTGCGTACCACGGCCAACGTCGTTCTTTCCGGACACCGTGCCGGAGGCCTGCCGGAAACCTATCGCGAGGTAGGCAGAATGGTGGTTGACGATTTGGAGATGATACTCCGCGGATTGCCGCCTGGTCGCATGCAGCCCGCCATCCTGGAAACCGTGCACCGCCAGCGGAGCAAGCCGATCATGGCTAGCGCCACGAAGTAATCATCCCTTGGCGCCGCGGGGATCTGTGCCTCCGTGCCAAACCGAAAGAACGACGATATGAAGCTGGTGAATGTCCCGTCGGTCGGCGAGGCTCGGCGCGCCTTCGACAACGCGGTGACTCTCGGGCCGCCCGGGCCCGTTCCCTACTTCGACTGGTCCTTTAGCCGTAACCATCTGGCACGCCTGCTGGGCGATCGTGTTCACCGAGAGTGGCCAAAGGGCACGATTCCAGTCTACAACCTGCCACCCGAGTGGTCCTTCGAGGTGGCGTTGCAGTTGGGGATCGGCTGCGTGACCCCCGGTTTCATGTGGGAGCTGGGACGCGTCTACCGCGATCGTCCGGGAGGCAATCCCGTGTATGTGGGCGGTTCGATCCGTTGCCGTGAGGACGTGCGCCGTGACAGACGGCCTCCGCTGGAACCGATTCTCGCTCGCCTCGAGGAGTTCATTACGCTAGGGCGCAAGCACGACGTGGCGGTGGCGTTTACCGTGCGCGCCCCCATCTCGATTGCCCAATTAGGCATGGGACTCGAGCACTTCTGCATCGCGATGGCTGACAATCCTGATCTGATCAAGGCCGTGATCGACGCATCCGTGGAGCTGCATGTGCCCTTGATCGAAGCAGCGATCGACGCGGGAATCGACTACCTGATCGTCACGGAGAACCTTTGCTTCGCCAGCGGGCCGATTGTCCATCCCGACTTGACGCGACGCCTGCTGCACGATGCGGTCAGGCCGTATCTGCAGCCGGCCCATGCGCGAGGCGTTGCCGTCGGGCTCCATTCCGACGGGGATAATCGAGCGTTCATCAATGACTTTATTGATCTCGGATTCTGCTTTCTGAATCCCATCGAGCCTTGCGGCGGAGCCTTCGACATCTACGAGTTGCAGCGATCCACGCGGGGACGACTGGCCCTTTGGGGCAACATCGATCTGGCGGGCGTGCTTTCACGCGGCACGCCGGACGACGTGCGACGCGACGTGCGGGAACACATTCTCCGGCTCGGACCCGCGGGCGGCTACGTGTGTGGATCGAGCCACGAGATTTCCGATTCGGTGCCGCCGGAAAACTTCGAAGCGTTGGTTCAAGCCGTGCACGACTACGCAAGTGTGTGGGTCCCGCCTACGACGGCTCCTGCTCCGAGGGCCGGGATAACCGGCGCGCCTGGGCCATGAAGGCTTCCGCGCCATGAAACAGCAGCCTCACGGCAGCCCAAGCGCCGAAGAACCGGAACCCTAAGGGAATCCACTTTGCCGCCGCTTCAACCGATCCGACGTGGCAGCCGGCGATCTTGCCATGCTCGCGACAAGCGCGGCCTACCCGTTCCATGACCTCATCAATCTTGGCTTGGTCTACGTCTTCGCCGTTGAACAACAGCGCCCCAAGATCCCCGGGGCCTACGTACAGCATGTCGATACCGGCCGTGCCGGCAATCTGGTCGATCAACTCGACCGCCTCCGGAGTCTCGATCTGAATCGCGGTCATGATCGACGCATTGGCCTCGGCAAAGACGTGTTTCGCGCTGACCCGGGGCGCAAAACCCAGATGCGGCCGAAACAGATGCACGCCTCGGCTCCCAAGCGGCGGGTATTTGGTCATGGCGACCGCCTGACGCACCTCTTCCATCGTCCGAATCTGCGGAAAGAGAATCCCGTCGCTGCCGGCGTCGAGCATCTTGGTGACCGTGCCTCGTTCGCCAAGGGGCACGCGGACCACGCAGGTCATGGGCGCTGCCCGGGTGGCTTCGATGAGCCGCCGAGCTTGAGGCGGGCTATACGTGCCGTGCTCCATATCGATGATCACGAAATCCAGCCCGGCGTGGGCCAAAACGTGAATTACCCCCGACGCCTCCAATTCTGCCAGGAAGGTTCCCCAGAGCACTTCACCCGCCTCCAGTTGCCGTCGGGTCTGTTTGGCTTGTTGAAAATAATCGTTGGCCGCAATCGTATCATGACACCTTGACATAACTTGTTTCCTGGGCAAAGGAGAAGTCAAACATCAAATCCGACGGACTTGAGAACTGGCCATGGCAAGAGATCACTGTGTTGTTTGAACGCCGCGATGTCTCATCAAAGCAACCCTTGACCGAAGCCTCAATGACCACTTGCCATTTTACCTTGCCGGAACAGATATTCCTATACCGTGTGATGTCACGCCGCCGCTGTCAAGACTTCAGGATGGCATCATTGTGGTTTCTGACGCCTTGACACGGAAGAATGTCCCGGCAATGTATCGGACGGATGTCAACCGCGTTCCACCCGGCATGTTGTAATAATAGGCAGTGAAGATGCGACCGTCCTCGAGCTGGCAGGCGACCGGGTATCCGATGTCCGGCACACTGCACCCGCCGGCGCGGATGACGAATTCTTCGCTCCAGGTCTTTCCGCCATCCTCACTGATGGTGCCGCCGATGCCGTAAGGAAACCGCCGCCGCGCAAAGAGAACGAGGATCCGGCCGTCGGCCAACAACATCGGCCAAGGGGAACGATAGACGTTGGATCCCACGGCTCGGTCACC
>JAFGQA010000164.1 GCA_016935885.1 Phycisphaerae bacterium
ACTACGATTGCTGGACCGAGAATCCCTTCTCGGTCCTGAAGCCGGTGCCGAGAAAGGATTCTCGGCAGAGCGTGCAGTCGTTCTATTCGTGAAACGCCGTACTAGCGTTACTTAAACCACACCGTGTCCGCCAGCCACTTGCCCTCGGTCCATATCATCGTCGTCAACGTTCGGCCGTTCTTCATCTTGATCTTGGCCGTTCTCTTGCCCTGGTCTTGACCTTCGATGACCTCGGCGACCAAGTCATCGATCGCGTAGTCCTTCGACTCCTGCCGGCCCTTCGTCATCACGTCTGCCGTGAGCACCTCCCGGGCCTGCTCGGTGAAGCAGGCTCTCAAGGCCTCGAAGTCGCCGGCCTTGAGCAGGCTGAACTGATACTCGATCGAGCCCTTCGGCGTGGACATGGGCCCGGACATCCTATCCTGCATCCCCGTGGGCGCCGCCGCGGGTCCACCATCGCGCGGCACGTTGCTCGTGTCTCCCTTGCGCCGAACCCCCCGCGTCCAGTTCATCGGCTCGAACGCGTAGTCATACACGTACACGCCGTCGCCGGTGATGGTCACCGGTTGACCGTCATCACCCTGCACCTGCGTCTGCTTGATCGTGATTTTGCCGTCGATGCTGAGCTTCAGCAGAACGCCGGCCTCCATGGCGAAGACAATCTTACCCTTCGCCGCGAGCGTAAACGGGATACCCTGCGGCATCCTGCAATCTTGCAGCCAGTCGATATCGAACTCGGCTACGTCAAAGATGTAGTCGATCGGCGTCCCACCGCCCCGCGCCTTGTACATCTCGTTTCGGGCGTCGGCGACCTCCATCGGGCCCATCCGCTGGCAGTTCAGCTTGATGTTGATCGTGTCGTCTCCCGTCGTGCCAAACTCGCCTTTGAGGTACTCCAGCGTTTCTCGCGGCAGGCCGAAGCTCTCGCCCACCTTGACCGGCTCGGAAGGCATGACGTCGGGGAAGTAATCCGACGCCAGAAGGGCCGCCAACTCGTCCGGCATCTGACCGCTGACGACCTCCGCACGCGGCGGGTCCGCGCGACGATTGACCTTCACCTCGAGACTGCCGTCCAACCGCGGCCCCGCCTTCAACTCGCCAGATTCCGGATCGTGGACGAGCGAGAGGTACTCGCTGATGAGCTTGCGCACCTCGACAGGCTTGCCCGCCTCAACGGCCAATACCTCTTCGATGCAACTCAGACCACTCTTCTGAACGATGGGCACAGTCTCGCCGCTCGAGATTCTCAGCTTGATGTCGAAGACGTTTCGAGCCATCAGACGGCCGGCATCGCCCTGCTGGTAGTTGTAGCGCAGCAGGACCGGCTTGCCGTCCGCCGACGCGCCTGGCGTGTCGGGGCGCTTTGCCTCGCCGCCGACGCGGGTGCCCGGTGTTTCCTCCGCCCCCACTGGGCCCGCAGTGCTGAATACGAACTCATAAGGGGATGCGGGCGTGCCGTCGCCGGCGCTGACAAAACGCTTGTTCTCCCCTGTATTAATGCCGACGCGATAAGTCGTGCCAGAAGCCAGCAGCACCGGAACAATGAACGTGCGGGCGTCCTTCCACGTGGGCTTGCCGATGACCTGTAGCCGAGGACCTTCCGGTGGCGTCATGATCGATGCAGCTCCTTTGCTCATGGGCTCCGCAAAGACGATCGTCAGGTCGAACGTGCCCGCTTCAAGGTCCCTCGCGCCGTTGGCCGGGGCGGTCTTGACGACTGCGGGACCCTGAGGCGCTGCCGGTGGCTTCCCACCGCCCGTCTTGAAGAAGAGCTGATACGGCTCCGCCGGCGTTCCGTCCTTCGCCGACTTGAAGCCCTGTCGTGTCTTGCTGTTGAAAGCCAGGCCGTACGCCGTGGCCGCCCGCAGACTCACCTTGATGACGCACGTCTTGTTATCCCGAAAGGTGATGGGCTCGTCACCCGCCAGATCGGGAAACGTGCCGTCACCCACCGGAACCAGCGACCAACTGTTCATCTTGACCGGCATGTCGAAAGTGACCACGATCTGATCCAGACCCGGATCGACATCCGTCTCGTTCGCGGCCGGCACGGTGCCGACCACCTTCGGCGTCTGGGCTTGCGCGAGCCCCGCGCCCCAACCGAGCATCAGCCCGCCGCTCAGCACCACCAGCGTCCTGACCCTTCTCTCTACACGACACATCATCGTTACTCCTTATGCCTGGATGACACACGTCACGCATTCTCACTTCAGCCAAGCCTGTCCGCCGGCAGGCAGGCCCACGGACGCCAACCCGTGCCAAGACTGTGGCACGGTAGCACTGTGGCACGGTAGCACTGTGGCACCGGCGTCTCGCCGGTGGTTCTCACGGTCAGGAATGGCCTTCCGGACCGCTGTTTTCCCTTTTACCATGGGCTGCTAGCGACCCGCCTTCAAAGCGCGGATCAAGCCGCCGCGGACCTGTTCGTACTTCGCCTGGTTCTTCTCCCACCCCACGCCGTCGGCGATCGGCCTGTTGACCACGGCATCGCGCCGCGGATGATCCCACAGGGGCCGCCCGTCCTCCGCCTGCTCAAAGACGAAGTTGTCCACGCGCACGGGATATAGAATCTCAGGCGGTTGCTCGAACATCCCTTTTTGCCTCAGCGCATCACGCCGGTTCTCGTCCTCGATCACACGGTCGATCTCCCGGTTCACGGACTCGCTCATCAGCGAGTGCCTGCTTAGCACGAGCACGATCTTGTCATGTACGCTGACCGGCAGGTCCGGGTCGTTCAGGAGTTCTTCACACATCCGGGCGTCATGGTTCCACTTCCAGCACCGAAGACCGGCCGACTGGAAGTCGCTGTGCAGCCGCGACGCGAACGCCTCATCATCGGCACTGTGGCAGATGAAACAGGAATGAAGCTCGATCCCACGGCGAATCCGATCGCGAAAATGGTCGATTTCCTCCTGGGGCAGTCCACAACCTCTGAAGAAGCCTTCCGGCAGCTTCCCTCGAAAGAACAGAAGGCAATGAACGTCCACAATAGACCGGGACAAGTGGACAACGGACTCCAGACCGCCCGCCTTCGAAAGATCGCACGAGATCAGCGTCCCCCCAAAAAAGGCGCCGCTGAGGTTTGCGTGCCGAAGCGCGGTGCCACGAAGGTCGGCCCCCCGGAAATCGGCGCGGCTCAGTTGCGCGCTGACAAGGTCCGCGCCGCGCAGATCGGCGTGGTAGAAGCTGACGCCCACCAGAAACGCCCCGCGCAAATCAGCGGCGCGGAGATCGCTATTGATCAGGAAAGCATCCTCGAGGTCCGGGATCTCCTCTCCGCCTTCCAGGAGTCGGTTCCACTCCGCGACACCCTCCGGTCCGCCGCGTAACAGCTTGAGCGCCTCGTCTCGGTCCATCAACGGTATTATATTCGATTGGCCGCTATGGCGAAATGTGCCGTCCGCCGCGCTGGCCCCTCGATCAGCGGTAGTTCTCGAGCACAAGGCGGTAGAGCGAATCGGTGATCACGCCCTCTTCGCGAAGCTGGTCGAGGGAGACCCTCATGCTCTGCATCCCGTGGTGGCCACCGGTGGCGATGATGCTGCGAAGGTGAAAGGTGCCTCGGTTTGTGATGAGGTTCCGGACGGCGTCGGTCGCCACCAACACTTCACACGCCACGCGCTTCTTGCGATCGACGGTGGGCAGCAACTCCTGGTGGATGATGCACAACAGCGCCTCCGCGAGGAGCGTTCGGATCTGGCCTTCGCTTCCCTGGGGCGTGTAGGCCAAGAGCCGCTCGATGATCTTGTCGATCGTGATGATGTGCAGAGTGGAGAGAACCAGGACGCCGGTCGCGGCGGCAGTGAGGGCAATCTTGATGGTCTCGTAGTCTCGCATCTCGCCGATGGCGATCACGTCAGGGTCCTGGCGGAGCGCCGCACGGAGACCCCGCGCAAAGGACTTCGTATCCCTGCCGACCTGCCGCTGGCGGACGCTGGAGTTCTTGTACGCGTGCACGTACTCGACCGGGTCCTCGATCGTGATGATGTTCTTTCGATGCTGGCGGTTGATGGCGTCGATGAGGCTCGCCAACGTGGTGGTCTTGCCCTGGCTCGTGCCGCCCGTGATCAGGATCAGGCCCTTTCTGGCGCGCGGTAGCCGACTGACCACTGCCGGCAGGCGGATCTGTTCGAGCGGCAGGGGCGCGCTGGGCAGCAAACGAATGACGGTGCCGACCTTGCCGTCGATGAAGCTGAAGTTGACTCGATAGCGGCTGCCGTCCGCTCGCGACATCATCAAGTCGAATTCGAGCGTCCGTTCGAACTGGGCGATCTGCTCGCTGTTCAGCATGGAGTGAGCCAGACGCCTGGCGGTCAAGGCATCGAGGCGCCCTCGCGTGACGGGGACCAACTCCCCTTCGATTCTGAACAGGATGGGAAAGCCCGTGACGATGTGGACGTCGGTGGCGCCTTTGGCCTGGGCCTGGGAGAGTATGCCCTGAATCTCCGATCTTCGGGACGGAGCGGGACGGGCGCCGAGACGGCTGATTGTCTGGTCAAGGTCGGCGTCAACGCGTCCTTGGTACGCTGTGTTTCTCATCGTCAGGGCTCCCGCGTTTCCCCATCGGCCTTGGGAGTCTCAACAAGACCTGCGGCACGGGTCCCTGCCCGTGCGGACACCTGCTTCAGGCTGCACTGTCATGCCGTTCCCATCACGGAACCAGACACGCGTCCGACTTGCTGCCTAGATTGACCGTCCAGGTAGCCCCGCTGCCCGTCGGTGCGGCGCTGCCGTAGTCAACCGTCGCCATCACGGTGCCAGCGTGCACGGTGTAGCAGTGGTCCCGGCCGCGCGAGATCTTCAGCGTACTCTGGACCCTACCGGACAAGCCGACATCTGGCCCCCTCTCGAAGAGCACGTGGCCATCCTGGAAGAGGACGTTCTGGCCCTCGCGATTGGGGTGGTTCGCGCTGTTGCCCCGATACTGGGACGATCGGTCCAGCGCGAACATCATGCCGTCGACCCCGCCCTTGATGTATGGGTTCGCGTCGGCCATGACCGGGAACGTGGGCTCGGACGTAATGCCGATGGCCGCCCGATTCGGATCGTGCTGGTACTGATACCCGTAGCTCAGGTGGATGCCCCTCAACGGGAAGTTCGTAGCTACCATCACAAAATCGTAGTATGCCGTGGTGTCCTGGGCGGGATCCTCGACGTCCGTCGTGCTGGGACAGATGAACTGCTTGGGGACCGTGTAGCTTCGCCGCAGGAGGGTCCAGAGGTCCACCGTCGGCGACGGGATACCGGTCGTCGAGGGCGCCGTGGTGCGATCCTGATCGAAAAACAGATGCACGTTGCTGCTCGTCTGGTCGTACGTCTGGGCGATCGCGGGAAACACGTTCGGCGCGTCCTCCGCGTACAGATACAGGGCATGGGCGATACCGTGCAGGTTCGAAGCGCAGACCGTACGCTTCGCCCGCTCGTGTGACGCCGACAGGCTCGGCAGCAGGATGGCCATCAACGCCGCGATGATCGCCACCACAACCAACAACTCGAGAAGTGTGAATGCCTTGCGACTCTTCATGGGTATGTCTCCTCTCGGCTCTCCGTGGTCCTGAAGGCAAGCCCGGCAAGGGCTGACAAAACCACGTACGTCTCGAACAACAGATGAACGACTTACACAAGCGCGTGCCACGGACAGTCTGTCTGCCCGTGGGCACTGGCGGGCAAGCCGCCAGTGGCACCCGACCACAGCCTTCGTGCAGTCTTTAACATAGTCGCACCGTTTATGAAACGCGGTACTAACCCGGATCGAACAGCGGCTCGGGCAAACAGTCCATGCGACCCCAGGTGCCGCGGACGTCACACCCCTGAAACTGCGGATAATCCGGCCAGTCCATGTGCTCATAATACGTCCCGTCGCCGAAGTCCACGAACGAGACGTGGCCATCGGCGTAGGCAACGTCGAAGTACCCGAGTCTGTCGTGATAACTGATCAACTCGCCGGAGTCCAAGAAGCCCCAGGTGTCGTTCGTCCACAGCGTTTGGTAAACCCGGGCTTCCATAAACGCAAGCGTCAGTCCGGGCTGGGGAATGCGGGTCGAGGGCCAGCCGTAGATGCCCAGTTGCTGGCCGCCCGTGAAGTACAGGTTGTTCATCCGAAACGACGTGCCGTTACCCTCGAAGTAGGAATTCTCCGTCTCCCGGGGATCGGTGCCGAAGCCCGGCCACTCCTGCCAGCCGCGGTCGTTGCCCGGGCACCGGTACACCTGGAAATGGGAGATATCTCCGGGTGCGGTGTTCGCCACCACGCCGTTCTCGCCATAGATGATGTGGTTGAACGGCCGCGTCCGCGGGTCGAACTCGTCGTCCCAACCCATGAAGTCCAGGGTTCCGGGGCCGCCGCCATACTCCGCATAGCCCTCGCCCGAGAAGATATACGCCTTTGGGTGAACCGGCCCGATGATCGTCTGGGGGTCGTCCACGGCATATATCATCGCGACTCCCATGATCTCACGCAGGTTGTTCAGGCATTGTGCCTTCGCCCCCTCGCCTCGCGTCGGCGACAATGCCGGCAACATGACGGCCATCAGCATCGTGATGATGGCCAAGACCACGAGAAGCTCCAATAGCGTGACGCCACGCACCTTTCGCTTGGTCGTCTGCATGGGAAAAGCTCCTTCCTAATCTGAACGCGGGATCCGCAGCCAGACGGATGCGCCAGACCCTGTCAAGCTATCCGCGCTTCATGCCGTCGCCCTCACGGAACCAAGCAGGCATCCGACTTCCCACCGAGATTGCACGTGCCGACCGACCCGCTGAACAGCGGCGCGTTGCTGCCGTAGTCAACAATCGCCGTCGCAGCGCTAGAGTGCACGGTGTAGCAGTGATCACGGCCGCGCGAGATCTTCAGCGAACTTGCGACCCTGCCGGACAAGCCGACATCCGGGCCCCTCTCAAAGACCACGTGGCCGGCGGCAAAGAGGATGTTCTGCCCTTCGCGATTGGGGTGGTTCGCGCTGTTGCCGCGATATTGGCCCATCCGGTCGATCGCAAACATGGCGCCGTCAACACCACCCTTCAGGTAGGGATTTCCGTCGGCCAAGACAGGGAAGATCGGCTCGGAGCCGATGCCGAGGATCGCCCGGTTCGGATCATGCTGGTACTGATACCCGTAGCTCAGGTGGCTGCCCCTCGCTGGGAAACTGGTGCCGCCCGCGAGGAAGTCGTAGTACGCCATGGTGTCCTGAGCGGGATCCTCAATGTCCGTCGTGCTGGGACAGATGAACTGCTTGGGGACCGTGTGGCTGCGCCGGAGGAGGACCCAGAGATCGGTCGTCGGCGACGGGATGCCGGTCGTCGAAGGCGCCGTCGTGCGATCCTGTTCGTAAAACAGGTGCATGTTGTTGCTCGTTGCCTCGTACGTCTGGGCGAGGGCGGGGAACACGTACGGCGCGTCCTGCGCGTACAAGTACATGGCCTGCGATATGCCGTGCAGGTTTGAACCGCAGACCGTGCGCTTGGCCCGCTCGTGCGACGCCGACAGGCTCGGCAGCAGGATAGCCATCAAGGCCGCGATAATCGCCACCACGACCAACAACTCAAGCAGGGTGAATGCGCTGCGACTTCTCATGGGTATGTCTCCTTTTGGTTCTCCGAGTCCGGTATGGTGGGCGTGGAGAGGGCCCGAAGAACGACTTACACCCCCCACAAGAATGCTGGCGGCTCCCGCGCAACTCGTCACCCCGCGCTGGATTGCTGCCAAACCGCCTCGTTCTGGCCCGTCACCGACATTCGTCAGCGCACGCTCCGATAAACTTTACGCACGCTTGACATCGTTGGCAACCGGGTATTCACCCTATTCTCAAAAGGAGACTGCCAACGTTGAAACCCGTGAGAGCCCCTTCAACGGGTCAGGTGGTGTTTGACCGTCGCCACGCCAACGCCACCACGCCGTCGGCCATCGTACGCCATGAATGCGTCAGCATGTGGACTTCCGAGCGTTACATTCGACATCTAAAGGACTTACGGCGATTCCGGAATCGCCGCTGGAACGAGGGGGCACACTCGCTCGGCGCGGCCTTCGGCCGCAACCAAGTGGTCTTCAAGGGCAGTGAAGAACTCGGGGGTCGGCAGTGCGATGGGGTCTGTGACAGTTTCGGCAGCATTCGATTCTGGGTGCCACGGGCGGCTTGTCCGCCCGTGCGGTCTCTCCGGTGGGCGCGTGGGGCATCCACACTGGCAGGCAAGCTGCCAGTGGCACCCGCCT
>JAFGQA010000165.1 GCA_016935885.1 Phycisphaerae bacterium
ACTACGATTGCTGGACCGAGAATCCCTTCTCGGTCCTGAAGCCGGTGCCGAGAAAGGATTCTCGGCAGAGCGTACAGTCGTTCTATTAGTGAAACGCCGTACTAGCTAAGAGTTAATAGCTCTTAATCCAGCTTGAAGATCGCCTCTATCAGACGTAGCGTCTCGCCCTTCTCCTTGACGATCAGCAACGGCAGGGGACAATTCATCAGGACTAGTTCGGAGGTGCTGCCGAGCAGGGCCGCCGCGGGGTGTGTCGGCCCGCGGCTTCCCATGACGACGATGTCCATTTTGCGCACGGCAGCCACCTCGGAGATGGCCTGGGAGGGCTGATCTGAGAGTGCCACCAGGCTCTCAATCTGCACGCCCTGTGCGTCGATGTCGGCAAGGAACGACTGGAGGTCCCGCTGGCCATACTTGCGTTGGGTCTCGGCCGACTCGTGGAAGGAGACACCAGCCAGGTTGTGACGGGGGTCGACGCTGCGAACGGCCAGGGCGACCAACTGCGGTCCGGGCTTGCCTGATGCCTTGGCCAGGGCGACCGCAGCCTCCACCGCCAGCTTCGAGTGCGGGGAGCGGTCTACGGCCACCAGGATGCGGCAGAAGTGAGGCCTGCAGAACTCCGGCACAACCATGACGCTGCACGGCGCCTTTCTTGCGATCCGCGTAAACTTTGCCCCGATCCCCGACTGGCTCGATGGCAGGCGGCGACCGACGATCATCAGATCCAGGTCTTTGTCGCGCGCAAGCTTGTAGACATCGATCAGGCTGCTGCCGGCCTGCACCTCGCAGACCATCTGTTGGGCAATGTCGAGCGGCATCACTGCCCGCGCCTGGGCCTCCAGTTCAGCCAGGTCGGGGGCTTCGCGAGGCCCCTCGGGGCCGACATCCTGAACGTGGATGCAGTAGACCTCCTTGGCGCCCAATCGGGCCATGTGCCCGGCGAATTCAAGGGCCACGTGGGCTGCCGGCGAATCGTGAAGAAAAACGCCCATCTTGTCGAATTGGCCCATGCCTCGGTACTCCTTTGGGGCTATCGGCCGTCAGCCACACGGTTCTCTGCTGACGGCCCGTGACTGTGAGCCGGCGGGAGGATCTGGCCTGGGGCCGAGACCCGATCCCTCACCACAGGGTCCACGCGCCGCTGCGCTATCATTAGATCGGTTCAAACTCCGTAAATTGTAAGCTGATCTTTCCCCGAATTCGCCTCGCCACCGTCTGAAGCGGCGGGCTCCACGGCGACGCAGCGGATCTGGCGGTGGTTGCGGCTTTGCGGGATGCATGGTCCACGGTACACTGTAAGCGAGAGACGCGTGCTCCGATACTGCGGATTCGACGGGTCGCATGCAGATTGGCACCCGAGCCTGCGCGTTGCTTCAGTGGTACCGGGGCACTGAAACCTGGGCACCGGCCTCTAGTACCGCGTTTCACAGGAAACGCGACTACGATTGCTGGACCGAGAATCCCCTCTCGGTCCTGAAGCCGGTGCCGCGAAAGGATTCTCGGCAGAGCGTACAGTCGTTCTGTTTGTGAAACGCCGTGCTAGTTTCTGATCTGTCTGGAGTCGCCGACTTGGCAAGCCTTCTCTGGATGTTGTTCGGGCTGTATCTCTTGATCGTGCTGCTGTGGGGATGGGGCATGGTGTGGGTGCGAGGCCTGGGCGCGGATGAGGAGATGCGGCTCGATCCGCTTCCGGATGCCGACGCGGACCCCGCGTCACCCTCACTGGCGATCTTCATCGCCGCGCACAACGAGCAGCATCGCATTGGCCCCTGTCTGGACCGGCTTCGTCGACAGAACTACGGGAACATGCGGATCACCGTGGTGAACGACCGGAGCGACGACGCGACCAGCGACGGCGTGCACGCGGTGATGGCGAACGACCCGCGCGTGAGGCTTGTCGAGATCCATCACCTGCCGGAGGGTTGGATCGGCAAGACGCACGCGTTGGCCGTGGCCGCGGCGGAACCGGAGGCCGACTACCTCTTGTTTATAGACTGCGACTGTCGGCTGGTGCCGGGCGCGGTCGCGGCGGTGATGCGGAAGATGGTGGCCGACGGATTGGAGTTCGCCTCGCTGTGGCCGCGTCTGGAGTTGGTGAGTTCGTCGGAGCGACTGATGACACCGGCGGCAAGTTGGCTGCTCGGCCTTTGGGCGTTCCTGAGAGCACGGCGCGGGGCGCCGAATACGGAAGTCAGGCTGGGAAACGGCCAGTTCATGCTTCTCTCGCGTGAGGCGTATCGGAGGATCGGCGGGCACGCGGCGGTGCAGGCGGAGCTTGCGGAAGATATGATCATCGCCGGCAAGGCGGCGGCGTTGGGCCTGAAACGCTGGTCGGGCCTGGGCAAGGGTCTCTATGTTACCTCCCGGGACAACAGTTTCAGCAGCACCTGCAACGCATTGACACGGGTCTTGATCGGCAGCCTGGTGAAGCCGTGGCGGATACTGGTGAGCACCCAGTTGTTGTTGGGCGGAGTGGTGCTGCCCGCGTGGCTGCTGCCGGTGTCGCTGTATTTCGCGGTTGCGGACGGGGCGCTGCTGGCGTGGATGTTCACGGCGGCTTGCCTGTTTCACGTGGGCGCGATGCTGTATGTGGTGCGACGGCTGTTCGCCATGACGTTGGAGGACTACCCGTCGGTGCTCTCGTTTGTGGTCGGGAGTATCCTCTCGGCGGGGCTGTTAGTCTGGGCGTGGCTCGTCATCACCGGGCGCGGACGCATCCGCTGGGGTAACACGGCATACCGGGTCCGGGGCTCTCGGATCGTGGCCGTACTGCCGGAGACGGGACCGTCCACGGTTGCGTAACGCCGTCCTGATTTGGGAAGTCATGCATATGTCCACACGCAAAAACGTGCGGAGAACGGATTCTCGGTCCGGTGAGCATGGTTGCGCCTCTTGGGAAACGCGGCACTAAGGAGCCGCGCAGAAACAACTTAAATGGTTGATCCGCCAAACGGCAAGCCGGCAGGCCGGCCAAGCGGCGCAATCGATCATGTTATTCTCGCGCGACGCCTGATATGCATCTTGTAGAAGGGCACCTGGTCTTGTGACAGGCAGCGATGACTACGCAACCGCGCCGACGGCCGTCGGCGCTGTGGCTGAACCCCGGCGAGCCCCGCCGGATCAAGGCGGGAGGCAACGTGTTTGTGTCCAAGTCGCCGCGGCGGCTTCGTCTCCGCGAAAGCGGCTGCGCCGCCTCCTTATAGGTGCCGCCCAAGTGGCACTCGGACTCGGCGTCCTGGCCTGGCTTCTGTTCTCGGGCGCCATCGACTGGAGTGCCATCGGCAGGCTGCTGACGACCCGCTGGGTGCTGCCGGCCGCCGCGTGCCTGTGCCTCGGCAACTTCACGATGACGGCCTGGCGCCTTCGCGTCTTGATGGAAGCCCAGGATTTGAGGCTGCCCTTCGCCTCCGCGTTCCAACTGACCGTCACGGCGGCGTTCTTCAGTTGGTGCATTCCCGGCGGCACCGGTGGCGATCTGGTCAAAATGTACTTCCTCGGTCGATGGAACCCAGGCAAGATCACCGAGGCCGTTACCATCACGCTATGGGACCGGGCCATCGGCCTGGCGACTTTCCTGATGCTCGCGCTGATTGCCGCGGCATTCGTCCCCTCACTGGTGATGTCCGAGCCCGTTGTCGCCGGGCTGTTGGGCACTTGCGCGGTGGCCCTTCTTGTCGGTGCCGCGCTGTTGGCGTTGGCGCTTTACACCGACTGGAGTCAACGCTGGCCGCTGCGCACCCTCGAGCACCTCGGCCGGCCGGGACAGACGATCCTGCGCATGTTTCGCGTCATGCACGGCTACCGCCGACGCCCGGTTGCCCTGCTGAGCGGCGTCGTGCTATCGTTGTGCGCCCAGGCCTGTTTGTTGGGCACCGCCTTCACGCTCGCAACGGTCGTCACCGACAGCGGCGCGAGGCCCATCATGCTCGTCCTGATGCCCATGGGGTGGGTGACCAACGCCTTGCCCATCAGCCCCGGCGGCCTGGGCGTCGGGGAGGCGGCCTTGGAGGCACTGTTCAAGCTCGTTGGGCTGTCCGGCGGGGCCGCTGTGTCCCTTTCCTGGCGCGCCGTCGCCATGGTGATGAGCCTGCCGGGCTTCTGGTTCTACTTGCGTGGCCGCAAGGCGGCGCCCAAGGCCGGTCACGCCGCCAAGGCGCCCGGATTGCCCAAATCTGGCTGAAGCCTATCCGGATAACATCGTGCGACGGCGCGGCCCCAGGCCGCAACCATCCTGTGGCACGGGCACCCTGCCTGTGACCGCGCCGGCGGGACGCCGGGGCCTACAGTCACCCGAATGGGCTCTCAGCGACTCGGATAGGGTCTCCGCGGCCGCCTGCGCGGCCATTGGCCACAGAATCGGGCCGCGATGTTCCGATGACTAAACAGAGGAACGTGTCCCGAGGGGGCGGCATGGTTAAGCGCGGCCGCGGGCGGTGACGGAGCTTACTCGTGGACACCATCCCCATGTTGTTCTCACGGGTAACCAGCCCACGGCCCCGCATGGCGCGGATTCGTTGCCCGTGCCACGCTGTCCGAATGCTGGTCGGATTCAACCAAAAGGGGACCCATGACGCTGTTCGTTCTGCTGCCGGCATACAACGAGGAAGACTCGGTCCCAGCCCTGATCCCGAAGATCTTCCGCGCCCT
This sequence comes from Phycisphaerae bacterium, assembly GCA_016935885.1. The sequence goes on from JAFGQA010000165.1 coordinate 4,648, forward strand.
CGCGCCCGCGCCGTACGGAATCCGCGTGGTGCTCGTCGACGACGGCAGCACGGACCAGACCGCGCGGCGCGTGCGGGCGTTGCAGCGCCACTTCCCGATCGAGGTCATGACGCACCCGCTGAACCGGGGCCTCGGTGAGACTATCCGCGACGGTATTGAGTATTGCGTTCGCGAAGGTGGGCCCGGCGACGTGGTCGTCCGTCTCGATTGCGATGACTCGCAGGACCCCGAGTACATCCCCAGCATGGTTGAGAAGATCGAGCAGGACTATGACGTGGTCATCACCTCCCGGTATCAGCCCGGCGGCGGCCAGTCGGGCGTTCACGGATACCGCAACCTGCTGAGCCGCGGTGCCGGCCTGTTCATGAAGATGATGTTTCCAATACGCGGCGTGTGGGATTACTCCTCGGGCTACCGGGCGTATCGGTGGGAAATCCTCAACCAGGCGGTCAACATCTTTGGCAACCGATTCATCGAGCAAATGCACCTGGGCTTCTCCTGTACGCTGGAGAAGGTCGTCAAGCTTGACCTGCTCGGTGCCAGGTTTGCCGAGGTGCCGCACGTCCTGCGTTACGACCAGAAGAAAAGCGCGAGCAAGATGGCCAGCCGGCCCACGACCGTTGGCTACCTTGCCCTGGCGTGGAAGTACAGCCCGTGGATTGGGCTTCGCCGCCGCCATTGGCGTCGGCGCATCACCGAGCGGAGCGGCAAGCACGTCCTTGCCGACCATGCTTATGCGGAAACGCCAACAACGGACGAGCGGCGGGCTTCGGCCCTTCGCCCCGCACATGAACGCAAGGCCATCTACGATGACCCCAAGGCGGTTCAGACGAGTGGCTACGGGCGGAGTGGAGCCCGTAGAAACATTGTCGCACGAACGGCTTCAGCCCGCGCGGACTGAAGCCCACGGCTCTTCGACTTCGTCCTTGCGGCGGACGATTCGTTTGGCATTGTATTAGGGATTTCCAGACATGTGCGGAATCGCCGGCTACTTGATCCGCGATCGCGAGGCCGATGTTGATCTCGGTGTCATTCACGCAATGACCGACGCGATGGCCCATCGCGGCCCGGACGGCGAAGGCGACTGGACCAGCGGGCCCGTCGGCCTGGGGCATCGTCGCCTGGCGGTCATCGACCTCCAGACCGGCGCTCAGCCGATGACCAACGAGGACGAGACGCTGTGGATCGTTTGCAACGGCGAGATCTACAACTATCGTGAGCTTCGCCGGGACCTGGCCCGCCACCACACATTCCGCACGCAAAGCGACACCGAGGTCATCCTGCACCTGTACGAGGAACTCGGTGAGCGGTGCCTCGATCGGCTCAATGGCATGTTCGCCTTCGCCATCTGGGACATCCGCCAGCAGCGATTGTTCATCGCCCGCGACCGCCTTGGCATCAAGTCACTGTACTGGACGATCGGCAAACGGCACTTCGCTTTCGCATCGGAGGTGAAGGCCCTGCTCGCAGCCGGCGCCTGCGAGGCGCGGTTGAATCCCGGAGCCTTGACCGAGTACTTCACCTTCCAGTACACGATGCGGGACCGTACGCTTTTCGAGGGCGTCCAGTGCGTCGAGCCGGGTCACTATCTGACATTCCGTCCGTTTCAGGACGTGGCCCCCTCCGTCGTGCGGTATTGGGACTTCAACTACGAGATCGATACACACCACACGTTCGAGTACTTCAGCGAGCGTCTTCTCTCGCTCCTTGAGGACTCCGTCAACCTTCGCCTTCGCAGCGATGTCCCGCTCGGGGCCTATCTATCCGGCGGGATTGACAGCTCCGTCGTCACCTGCCTGGCCGCGCCGCGGTACGGCGACCGGTTTCATGTCTTCACCGGTGCCTTCGACGACGGTCCCGAGTTCGACGAATCCTCGTATGCCAGGCTCGTCGCCGAGGAGGCCGAGGCTTCCTACCACGAGGTCCGGCCCACCGCCGACGATTTCATTCGCCTGATGCCGCGGCTGGTCTACCTCATGGATGTGCCCATGGCAGGCCCCGGCCTGTTCCCGCAGTATTGTGTCTCCGAGCTCGCCGCGCGAACGGTTAAGGTTTGCCTTGGCGGTCAGGGTGGCGATGAGCTGTTCGGTGGCTATGCCCGATACCTGGCAGCCTATCTAGAACAGTGTCTAAAAGGCGCTATCTACGATACGGGCAGGGACGAGGCCTACATCGTCACGTGGGAGGCCATCGCTCCGCACCTGCCCATGCTCAAGCATTACCAGCCGCTGCTCCAGGACTTCTGGCGGACCGGCCTCTTCGAGGACATGGATCGCCGGTACTTTCACCTGATCGCCCGCGATCACGGTCTTGAATCGATCCTGTCGCCCGATGCCTGGACCACGAAGGCACGACAGGCATGTTTCGAGGATTTCCGGCAGGTCTTCTACGGCTCCGAGGCCAAAAGCTACTTCAACCGGATGACCCACTTCGACCTGAAGACCCTGCTGCCCGCACTCCTGCACGTAGAAGACCGCGTCAGCATGGGCTGCTCGCTGGAATCGCGCGTGCCGCTGCTCGATCACCGCGTTGCCGAGCTGGTCACGACCATGCCGCCGATCATGCGTTTCGAAGGCGGTCGGTCGAAGCACGTCCTCCGCGAGGCCGTTGTCGACCTGGTCCCGCGGCGGGTCCTGGATCGACAGGACAAGATGGGCTTCCCGGTCCCGTTCAGCCAGTGGCTTCGCGGCCCGATCCGCGAGTTCGTCTGCGACACCCTGCTCGGCACGGCGGCTCGCCAGCGCGGCCTCTACCGGACCGACGAGCTCGAACGCCAGATCACAACCGCCGGCAAGTACAGCCGCCTGCTGTGGGGCATCCTGTCGATCGAGCTGTGGTTCCAGACCTTCATCGACGCGGCGCCCGCGACCGCCGCCACACGACCGTCGGTCGTCACCGAACAATCGCAAATCAGCAAAGTCCCCGCATAGATAGTGTAGCGTCTGGCAAGTCTCAGGAGACCGTGGTGATGTATCAGAACAGAACATACTCGAACGTCGTGTCGAGGATTCTCTCCCGGCACCTCTCGTTACTCGTCGCACCTCTGTTCTTGGGTGTTGCCGCTGTCCTCGCCCAAGACTACGGCATCGACTGGCACACCGTCGACGGCGGCGGCAAGATGTGGAGCATCGGCGGCGATTACGAACTCGGCGGCACCATCGGCCAGCCGGACGCAGGCGTGATGACCGGCGGGACCTACGCGCTGACCGGCGGCTTCTGGGCCGTGCCCCCGTGTTGGTGCCTGGCGGACATCAACAACGACGGCCGGTGCAACGGCCAAGACGTTCAAGCCTTCGTCGACTGCTTTCTCGCGACGGGCACAAACTGCGCCTGCGCCGATCTGGCGACCGACGGCGTGTTGGACATGAACGACGTCACGGCATTCGTGGCCGATCTCCTGTCCGGCGCAGGCTGCCCGTAGCTCGGCGATCGACGATTGATGCACGACCGTCCATTGGTGGGTGTGCACTACTGCGTGAAGTAACAGGCGCCGCCGTCCAAGAGCCCCCGACCTTGGTCGGGGGGTGTGCTCGCTTGGGACGCACGGCTACCCCCCGAGCAAGATCGGGGGCTCTTTGGGCTCCAGCGCGGCGACCTTGCGATGTCGGATTAGACACTCTAAAAGCACTTCACGGTTGGATGCACCTGTGGCACCGCCGTCTCGGCGGTGTCGTCACAGGCGAGACGCCCGTGCCACAGCTTCTGTTATAGTGCCGTGATCTCCAAACCCACGGACGTCAGTCTGCGCGCCGAGGCCCGGTGTTCAGGCGGTTCCAGCCGATTTCTCGGCGATGACCGCTTTGAGCGTCTCATCCAGATCCGTCTTGGGTCCCCAGCCAATTGCCTCTCTGATTCGATCCAGGCAGGGGACACGCCGCATCATGTCGTCGAACGGGCGTCCGTAGGCCTCCTCGTAGGAGAGGTGTTTCTTCTTGCTGCTGCTGCCGGTCATCTCGATGATTCTGTCCGCCAGGCCCTCGATCGTGATCTCCTCGGTGCTGCCGATGTTGTAGACACGGCCGAAGGCGGTCTCGCAGTTCATCAGATCGATCACCGCGGTGACCACGTCGCTGACGCAGGCGAAACACCGCGACTGCCTGCCCGTGCCGTAGATGTGCAGCGGCTCGTTCCGCAGGGCGCGCTCGACGAACCGGGGGATCACCATGCCGTATTGGCCGGTCTGACGCGGGCCCACCGTGTTGAAGAACCTCGCCACGACCACCGGAAGGTCGTACTGGTGGTGGTATGCCAGCCCAAGGAACTCGTCGATCGCCTTCGAGCAGGCGTAGGACCAGCGCGAGAACCGCGTCGCGCCCTGCACCGTGTCGTCGTCCTCGCGGAAGGGCACCTTCTCGCTTTTGCCGTACACCTCGCTGGAAGACGCGAGCAACACCGGCTTGCGAAACTTGTTGGCGATGGCCAGCACCATCTCGCTGCCATGGATGTTCGTCTCGATCGTGTGAACGGGTCTGTCGACAATGAGCTGCACGCCGACCGCGGCGGCCAGGTGGAAAACAACGTCAGTCTGCTCCACGAGCACGTGTACGGTGTCAGAATTCCGAACGTCGTCGTAGACGAATCTGAACTTCGGATGGTCGATGAACCCGGACAGATTCCGAGTGCTGCCCGTGCTGAGGTCATCCAACGCAAGGACCTCATGACCGCTGTTCAGGAGCCGTTCCGCCAGGTGTGACCCGATGAATCCCGCGCCGCCTGTTATCAATGCCTTCATTGTCTTCCTGTTCCTACCGTTCTGGTGGTTGCATGATGCCGGCCGGTCCACGCTCTCGACACGCAGGTTTCGCGCAGGTGCCGTTGGCGCTTTGTCCGCCAGTGCCCGCACAGGCGATGGACGCACGGGCAGGCAAGCTGCCCGTGGCACCTGCGGCTGTCAACTGTTCGAACATGACGCAGTCCCGCTCAGTGGTTGCATGATGCCGGCCGCGTCGCACTCGCGGCACACTGCATTCGCCAGCCAGAATCCCGCTGGTCCGTGCGAATCCTACAGGCGTGGGCCGGTCATCGCCACGGAAGCCCGTCACGGTTCTGCGAGTCCTTGGTGGTGGAGGTCTTCGAGCATCCGGCGGGCACGATCCACGATGTGCGAGGGGCACTGACCATCGATCATTCCCCGAAGTATCCTGGCTGCCTCTTGCGGCCGGTAGCAGGGGGTTCCGCGCACCTGTGGATCCATGTACAGCGCCGCCAATCCGAGCCGAGCCCAATGCGGTTGCTCGCATCGTCGGATCGCCCGGAGCAGCGTCGCCTCGGCGCCGGCAAGATCGCCCAGTTGGCGCTGACATTGGCTGAGATACACGAAGGCGCCGAGCTGGCAGGACCTAGTCGGTACGGCCAGGGCGCGCTCGTACATTTCGGCCGCCCCCGCGTAGTTCCTGTCCTTCTTCATCATCGTGGCTTGGTCAAACAAGCGCCCCGCCCACGACTCAACGGCCAACAACATGAACAATGGTACAAGCGGCACAAGGCTCCACAGCAGGCGCAGCGTCAAGTGACGGCGAGACAACAGAAGCGTGTGCAGCACGGCCAGGACGTAGGCCGGCATCCACAGGCCCGGACTTCGCGTGATCGCGGCGAAGATGGCCAACACGCCGAGCACGCCCGCGGCCGCACGCCCACGCCGCGGACAGTCGTGCTGCCGTGCCGCCTGGACGAGTCCGACAGACACCAGTAGCAAGCCGTACAGCCAGACTTCCGCGATGACCGCGTCGCACAGACCGGGCAACTCCGCATCGGCTGAACGACTGTAAGTATCTGCCACCGCGATGCGGACCGGGTCGTAATCCAGCAGAAGGTGGCTGAAGACGGCAAGTGCCACCAGGATGTAAGGCCACGGTCGCCGAAGCCGCGTGCCGACGAACAACACGAGCCAAGCGACGGCCACGATGCCCGCAGTCACAAACGGGGAATTCGTCACAAAATGCTGGTTGAAGTACTCCGGCGCCACAAGGACGATCATCCACTCCACGATGTCCACGACATGAGCCAGGAGCACGATCAGGCCTGGCCAGACATATCGCAGTGCCTGACCGCGCGACGTCGCCCGTGACAGGTTGCTCAGGGAGAGGCCGACAAGCGTGTGACCAACCGTTGCCATGAAGCACGGAGGATAAACGACAATGGCTGAAGGATGAAGGATCAAGGATGAGGGGCGAGAAAGCGACGACGAAGGACGAATGAAGACCGTGTCTGTGCCGCCGGTGCCGTCGAGAGGGCCGTCCGTGTGTGGGGCATAGCGGGCGGTATGGACCGTCCGGCCCCCTGGACGCGGCCCATGTGGCCCCCAACCTCTCACGAGTCAGCCTTCGTCCTTGTCCTCGTCGTTGTCCAACAGGTCCACGAGTTGCCCCGCCGCATCTGCCCACATGCCAGCGTCCGCCATCGCAAGCACCTGTACAGCGGCCGCTCGCGCTGCCGAAACGCTGCCATCGAACAACAGCGCCCGGGCCAAGGCGTACAGGCCGGCCGGCGAATGCCGAGCATCCTGCGGCAAGGCCGACAAGGCGGCAAGGACAACACGGGCCTGTTCCCGCTGGGTGGGGGGCACGACAGTTGGCGCCTGGGCTTCGCCGAGGTAGTCCGAAAGCGCCTGGAAGTCGCCACGCCGCAACGCATCGTATGCCAGCGCCCAACGGGCAAACGCGCGTTCTGGGCTGGCTGGCGGTATCGTTGCGACGATCTTGCCCGCCGCCTCACGATCCTGGGCCAGAACATGGGCCCACGCCAACCACGCGCGTGGTTCAAACAGGTCGTCGCCCGTGGACGGGAAGTCTGACCATAGCTTGATGAGTTCGTCGAACCGCCGTTGTTGCTGTAGGAGTTCGTGCAATCCGATGGCCGCGCTTCGGTTCGCCGGCTGGGATGCGAGGATGTCGCGATACTCGCCTTCCGCCTCCGCGGCACGGCCGATGCTAACGAGCAGGCCCGCGCGGTTCACACGGGCCGCCACGGCCGATGGATCCGAGGCCAGCAGCCGATCGTAGATTGCGATCGCCTCGTCGACATAGCCTTGATGTGTGATTGCCACGCCGAGATTCAACAAGGCGGGTGCATCATGTGGGTCGAGTTCAACAATCGCCCGAAGCAAAGGCTCGGCACGCCGCCAATCCTGGGCCTGAATGTGCATCAGTGCCAGCTCGAACAGGGCGTCCCGATGGAACGGGTTGATCTCGATGACACGTTCGAACATGTGCATTGCGGCTGCCCGTTCTCCCGTTGACCGGTAGCTCCGGGCCAACGCCGCCACCGCGGGCAGAAAACGATCGTCGCGTTCCAGGATACGCTTGTATCGCTCCCGGGCGTCATCGACCTTGCCCAGTTGCTCCAACGTCAACGCGTAGTAGTACAGCGTGCGGCTCCTGTTGGGCAGCCGCTGCAAGGCGTATGCGAATTCCGCCGCTGCCTTCGACCAGTTGTGTTTCAGCCGGTAGGCCTCACCCGCCTCGGATGCAAGTCGGGCGTTCTCCGGCCAGCGCTTTCGGGCCCGTGCGATGGTTTCGAGGGCGGCGTCGGGCTCGTTCTGGAAGATGTGAGCCTTGGCCAATTCGACATGGGCCTCGACCCGATCGGGGTAGATCGCCACGACACGGCGATCGCGCGCGGCCGTGTCCTTCCAACAGTCAGCATAGGCCCAGCCCAGCGTCAATCCAGCAATCAACACCCCGAGCAGTGATGCAGCCAGAGCGCCCGTCGCCACGCTTGGCCGAAGCCGCCTGCCCAGCCTGTCGACAGCTTGCACGAAGCCGGCGGCGACGGCGATGTGCAGGCCGATCATCGGCAGGTACATGTATCGGTCCGCGGTCAGCAGTCTGCGGGCAACGGTCGCGCCAAGAAACGGGGCAATCAGAATCACAAACAGCCCGAGCCCGATGAAGCCGGACCGGCTGCGTCGCCAGGCGATCCACGCTAGCACGCCGAACAACGCCCACTCTGCCAGTGCGATGCCCGTGTCGGCCGATAGGAGGGCGACGCTGTGGGGCGGCGGCGACCAGGCGGCCATCCGGCTGGGCCAGACGTAGTTCTCGAGGTAATACCGGCTCGCCAACAGGATCCGCACCGGCGCGCTCGTCGTCGATTCGGCCTCGGTCGATTCGATCATGCCGAACCTGCCGGTGGACGATATCGCCAGCCAAGTTGCGGCGCCGCCGACCGCCAGCAGAATCGTGTAGGTGATCCAACATCGGCGTGGAAGCCGGCGGCGTGTGTGATAGTCGCACCAAGCGGCGGCGACCGGCACACTGGGCAGGACCTTGGAAAGCAGGGAAAAAACCCACGAGACGCCGCCAAGCCACGGCCAGGCGCCGCGTCCGTCGGCGCGTCGTGACAGGCAGATGAAGATCAGCAGCAGCGAGAAGGTCGTCGCCAACAGGATCATACGGCCGCTGATCCAGGCGACGGGCTCGACGGCCAGCGGGTGGCAGGCAAACATCAGGCCCGCCAACACCGCGACGCGGCGGCATCTCGCAACGCGCAAGGAGACCAGGCAGGCGAGCAAGGCGTTGACCACGTGCAGCAGGATGTTCGTCAGATGGAAGACATAGGGGCTGATGCCGAACCGCGCGGCCGGATCGGGCGAGGCGAGGGCATAATCCGCCTGGAATGAGAGCATCGGCAGTGGTTGGTACAGATCGCCGTGTACCATCGTCAGCAGTCTCGCGGCGTGCTTGAGCGACGGGTGGTTGACGAAGACCTGCTCGACGACGAAGCGCTGGTCGTCGCCGCTGAGGAACTTGCCGTTGCGCGTCGGCCAGCCAAACGCGAACGCCGCCGCGGCAACCAACGTGATGACGGCGAGCGTGAGCACGAAGGACGGAGTCCTCGGCGGCGTGGGGGAGCCTGCTGTGTTCGAGTGTTCGGCCAAGATCGGTTCCGTCGCTCAGTTGGGCCTGCTGCGGTTTGCGGCGTCTGTGTTGCAGCGTATCATGGGAGCATGTTGGCGAGAAGCACCATATCGGGAGCCCGGCCTGTGCGCACGGTTGATACGCCGCACGGAAACCTCCTGTTCGGCGGCCGATGCCTCATCATGGGCGTATTGAACGTCACGCCCGATAGTTTCAGCGACGGGGGGCTGTACGCCGAGTCGGCGGCGGCCATAGCCCGAGCCCAATCGATGGCGAGCGATGGGGCGGACGTGATCGACGTGGGCGGCGAATCCACGCGGCCGGGCTCGCAGCCGGTGTCCGCAGACGAGCAGATCGAACGGGTCGTGCCGGTCATCCGGCGGATGCGTGAGGCGGGCGTCTCGGTGCCGGTGTCGGTCGACACGCGGTCGGCCGAGGTGGCGGCGGCCGGGCTGGATGCCGGCGCGGACATCGTCAACGACATCTCCGCCGCGCGGGACGACCCGGCGATGCCGAGACTGCTGGCCGAGCGCCGCGTGCCGTTCGTGGTGATGCACATGCAAGCGGCGCCGGCAACCATGCAGGACGCTCCACACTATGACGACGTTGTCGCGGAGATAGGCGCGTTCTTCGTGCAGCGGGCCGAAGACTTGGCCGCGGCCAAAGTGGACGTGAACCAGATGATCATCGATCCGGGTATCGGGTTCGGCAAGACGTTGCAGCACAACCTGGCGTTGCTGCGTTCAATCCGTTCGTTCGCCGTCCGCTGGCCGGTGCTGGTCGGCCCGTCTCGCAAGCAATTCCTCGGCGAGATCCTCGACGAGGCCGATCCGGCCGGTCGCCTGATGGGCACCGCGGCGACCGTGGCGCACTGCGCCCTGGTCGGCGTCGATATGGTCCGTGTGCACGACGTCAAGGAGATGCGCCAAGTCGTCGAAGTGTGCCACCGCATTGGCACTGCCTGGACAGGCTTTGCGGACGAGTCCGGCGCGAGTTCACTCGAGATACCCGAGATCACGTAGGCGTTGCTCCACGGCGGGATCTATCTCGGTTGGCCTGCTCTCCTCCAGACGGGCAAGCACCGCCTCGTGCGAACGCTTGAACCTCGGTATGGACTCCCCCAGGACGATCCGCAACTCCCCAATGTCTTCCGTCCCCGCGTCGATCAGGTTGTTCGTCTCGCTCGGATCACGCACGAGATCGCATCGTTCTTCCTGGCCGGTTGTGTTCCAGATCAGCTTGTACGTTCTACTACGCGACGCCCAGCGCCTGGGCCATCGTCGCGCCGATTTCGGCCGGGGAGGGCGCGACGGCGATGCCGGCCTTCTTGAGGGCCTCGATCTTGGTTGCAGCCGTGCCCTGCCCGCCGGAGATGATCGCGCCGGCGTGGCCCATTCGCTTGCCGGGCGGGGCCGTCTGGCCGGCGATGAAGGCGGTGACGGGTTTGCTTACGTGCTCCTTGATGAACGCCGCGGCGTTCTCCTCGTCGGTGCCGCCGATCTCGCCAATCAGGATCATGCCGTGCGTGTCGTCATCCTTCTCGAACATATCGAGCAACTCGATGAAGTTCAGCCCCTTGACGGGATCGCCGCCGATGCCGATGCACGTGGTCTGGGCGATGCCGCGCGTGGTGCACTGCCACACGGCCTCATAGGTCAACGTGCCGCTGCGCGAAATGACGCCGACGTTCTTCGTCGAGCCGTTGACCGGCCGGTGGATGTAGCCGGGCATGATGCCGATCTTGGCGCCGCCGGGTGTGATGATGCCCGGGCAGTTAGGGCCAATCAGGTAGCAGCCGACATCGTCGAAGAACTTCTTGATCCGGATCATGTCCAGGGTCGGGATACCCTCGGTGATCAGCACCACCAGCTTGACGCCTGCCGCCGCCGCCTCCATGGCGCTGTCCGCGGCGAAAGCCTGCGGGACGAAGATGAGGGAGCAGTCGGCCCCGGTGGCCTTGACGGCTTCCTCGGCGGTGTTGAAGACGGGCAGGCCGTGTTCGCTTTTCATGCCGCCCTTGCCTGGCGTGACGCCGCCGACGACCTTGGTGCCGTAGTCGAGGCACTGCCGTGTGTGAAAGGCGCCAGCCGCCCCCGTGATGCCGTGGGTGATGACCTTCGTATTCGCGTCGACGAGGATGCTCATGTTGTCTGTTCCTGTTTCGTCGGGGCCGAGAGTGGACCCCCGGCACAGCGTGTTTCTGTTGGTGTCGAAAGAAGACCTCGGAGAGACGACTCTCGGCACGCCCTGGTACTGCATCGCGGACCGAACCTGCCGGCGCGATCACCGCGACGATCGTTCCGCACGATCAATCCTGGTACGTGTTTAGCGTCCACGTGGGGTGGCATGGGTAACGAACGACACGCCCCACGGGGGCTGGTCGTTCATCGCCCGTGAAAACGGGCTCGTATGGATGCCCACGGGTAACCTCCGCCACCGCTGGCGGCTCCGCTTACCCGTGCCACCCCGCCAAAGACGTACCAATCGTGCGAGGCATTGTATCGCGCCGGCCTGCCGGAGAGAAGTGGCCTGTGCAAACCCCGGCAGTGCGGGGTTCGGCTGAAAAACGCCGGGTGCCACTGGCAGCTTGCCTGCCAGTGTGCGGGTCCGTGACAGCTAACGCGGGTGCCACTGGCAACTTGCCTGCCAGTGCGTACGCCGCACATGTCCACCGCTGAGACCGCACGGGCGGACAAAGCCGGCCCGTGCCCGAGTCCACCGGCCCGGACGCTGGCAGGACGGCCCACTACATGTTACGATGGCTCAGCACACGCGGCGAAGCGGGCTCCTGGAGTGAAACGCCGGGTGGCTCACCTCTTCAAATGTGGGGGACACGATTGAGAGTGTCGTTGAGGCTCACAGGGTGAAGCATGGGATCCATTAATTCCGAAGGACGAGAGTGAGAGTACGAACCCATGACAGACCAACAACTCCTTGAGCGAATCACCATCAATCCGAAGGTGATGGTCGGTAAGCCGGTCATCAAGGGTACACGCCTGGCTATCGAGTACGTTCTGAACCTGCTGGCCCACGGGGCCACAGTTGCAGAGATTCTCGAGGAATATGAAGGACTGACCCAGGAGGATATCCAGGCGTGTTTACTGTTTGCTACGCGCTCACTGGAGAACACGGCTTTCATGCCACTCGCCTCGGAGACGGCATAAATGCGCTTTCTGGTGGATGAATGCACCGGTCCGGCAGTGGCACGCTGGCTTCGCAAGCAGGGACACGAAGTCTTCTGTGTTTACAGTGAAGCGCGGGGGATGGACGATGATGCCGTGATCCAGAAGGCCTTAGCTGAGGACCGGATTCTAGTCACGAACGACAAGGACTTCGGAGAGAAGGTCCATCGCGAACGACGCCCCCACAAGGGTGTTGTTCTTCTGCGCCTTGAAGACGAGCGAACCTCCGGCAAGATCAACACGATCCGGCGATTACTCGATCGTTACCCTGATCGGTTGAGGGGCGCTTTTGTCGTTGTCACCGAGACGCGAGTTCGCTTTGTTCAGACATAGCAAAGCGAGACGGATGGCCCACTGCTTCGGCAGTGGGGGCGCGAATCGGGAAAACACACCACGATCATTCGCGCCCCCATCGCCAAAGCGATGGGCCACCCCGCCCGCCGAGCGAGGGCTTCGAGCTTTCAGAGTTCGCTGGTTTTTGGGGCTTGGCGCCTGCTGCGTCATGGGGCGGGACCTGCAAGGCCTCGAGCACGTCCTCCGAGCGGAGCACGCTCGGAGGGGGCCCCGGCGTGGCGTTCGTTAGGAGGAAGGTGACGCTGCTGAGATAGTCGAGCCCGCCATGTGTGCTGGCGACGGGCGCGACGAAGAAGTGGAAGAACTTCGAGCCGTAACACGCGTCGGGCTTGAGCGAGACGATCAGGTCGGCCGGTTTCTCCACCAAGTCGTCAAAGCATGTCCAAATGCGGTGCAAGGGATCGGGGTACGTGTGATCGGCGGTCGCCATCAGCAGGGGCCGGTCGGCAATCGCCCCGTCCTCCGTGATGTGGCCTTCGGCTCGCAGTCGTTCGAGGATCGGAGCGAGCGCGAGGGGATCGCCGTCCGACGTGTCGTAGACGAATCCGCCCGGCCGCTTCCGGATCGTAGCGATGGCGGCGGCGTTCTGGACGACGACGTGGTTGCCTTCCCGAAACATCGCCAAATCAACGCCTGGATGCCGGACGAGTGCCGCGGCGACGGCACGCGGACGGTCGGTATGGAATTGGGCACATGTGACCAGGCCGTAGCTGATGATGACCACGTCGTTGGGGTCTTTGATGGACTTGCCGATGCGGAAACCCGCATTGGTCAGGGTCTCCTCGAAGCTGACGCGCTGGCACTGTCGCAGGCTTTGGCCGTGATCGGCGAGGATGGAGAAGCGGACCTTGCCGCGGCGGTCGTAGGTCACGCGTTCGCAGAGCTTCTCAACCTCGGTCAGATAGGCACGGATGCCCTTCTCGCCCTGCCGCGTGCCGATGCCGGCGGCCCCCACGGAGTAGGCCACGGCGAGCGGAGCCTCGGTCACAGAGCCGGCTCGTGTCAAGCCGGTGGACCTGCTGAACAACCTGTGCATCTCGCGAAGCTCGGCCGAAAACACGGACCACGGGTTCAGGTAGGTGTTCACCGCAACGCTTTGTGGCGCGTGGTAGTCCACGGCCGCCGTCCAAGGCGTGTTCTTGCCGCTCATGTAAACGTCGTTGCCGTTGCTGAGCGCATTCCTTTCGCGGTCGAAGTACAGGGCCTCGACGGCGATGCAGGGCTTCGTGTGGAAGACGCGCGACAACGCCACGTCGGTCATCGCCGGAAACACGCTCACCAGGCGCGCCGGCGGATCGAAAAGCCGGAAATGGCCTTCGTCGTACATGGCCTTGACCACGTCAAATGGGACACCGTCGAGAACGATGATGAAGTGGGGCCGGTCCGCGTGGCTGCCGCTCAGCTCGACCGTTTCGTCGGGCCGGCCGTCGGCGTCGTCGTCAAAGCTCAGCGTGGTGATGCGGCCGTCTTCGAGATGCTGCTGGTAGTTTGGCTGGGGGGCGTCGCCGAGTAGATAAACTCGGGTGGTCACGCCCTCGCGGGCCGATCGCGTTTGAACAGGCCCGTCTGGCCAGTCCGGGTGATACCGACAGCCCGCGGAGCAGAGGCAAAGGCCCAGGGCGACGCTGATAGTGGTGATGCGGCCGTGTAACCGTCGTGGGTCGGAAGTGGCGTCCATCCCTCAATGGTGATCCATCCGGTCGCGGCCTGCAACTGGTGTGCTTCACAGGTCAACGAGTCGATTCACGCTGCTCCGTTTCGCTTCCTGGCCATCCGGCGGAGTTCCTCGATGGTCTTGCCGCGGAACTTCCTGGAGAGCTCCTGGTACTCGGCGGCGGCCTGTTCGTGCAGGTCGCTGCGTTCGTATTGCTCGGCCCGTCGGAGGGCGGCGGCGATGTAGCGGCGTTTCCCCTCGCTCTTGATCAGTCCGTACAGTTCCCGGTCAGCCCTGAGCTCCCTTAGACGCCGGACGCACTCGTGCCCCGTGGGGCAATCAGGATACCGCTTGGCGATCGTGCCCAGGAGTTTGTAGATGTCGTAGTACTTGGCCCGGTCTTCCTTCAGCTTCTGCTCCAGGATGGCGATCCGCTTGAACCTCCTTACGGCTTCGTATTCCTGAATCGCCTCGCGGGTCCGCGGGTCGGCCTCGATCTCCTTGATGAGAGCCGCGGCGTCCCGGGCCACGTTAGGGGCGTGCCGGGCGCCGGGGAGGCCCCCAAACAGGTTGGCGTATCGCACCTTCGTCTGCTTGGCGAGATCGAGGGCCTCTCGGTACTGCCCGTCTTGGAAAAGAGCGGCCGCTTCTTCGAGGCGGGCCACGCCTTCGCGGTGAAGTTGCACGAGTCGGTCGAGTGCGGCCCGACCGGGCCCATAGGTGCCGACGAGCCCGATCACGATCTTGAACTTGCACTTAGCTCGCTGGACGCAGCCTTTCTCCAGGAGCCTGATGCCTGCGACAAGGTATCTGTCGGCCCTCTGGCGGTCGGCTTGGGTGACGCCGACGAAGCGGGGATACTGGCGGGAGCGGCCACGGCCGCAGCCACGAGGGCCTCACCCCCGGCCGAACGCGTCGGCCGGGTGGAAAACAGCCAGCAAGGCACACAGAACCGCGATCCCCCGGCAACAGCGTCCAAACACCGATGGAGATTGAATGGTCATGTCGCATCCTACCTCGCCGACGGCATGGTCTCAGGGATCGGTTGTGATCTGATTCAATGGCTCGTCATCTCCGCGATCGCGTGCCTCCCCTGACATCAGACACCGGGCGCCGGGCACGGGTTAGCAGCCCATGGCGAGACTGTGGCGCCGGCGTCTCGCTGGTGGTTCTCACGGTCAGCAGCGGCGTTTCCGAACCGCTTTCTTCCCTTTTACCACGGGCTGCAGGCAGGGGCGTGGAGGTTATCATCGCTTCTCGGCCATCTTCCGAAGCTCATCGAGGCTCCTTCCGGGGAACCTTCTCGCGAGCTTCTCGTACTCTGCCTTGGCATCTTCGTGCAGACCGTTGCGCTCGTACTGCTCGGCCCGCCGCAGGCTGGTGGTGATGAGGCGGCGCCGCTGCTCCTCCTTGATGAACTTGTGCAGCTTCTCGTCGCCCTTGAGTAGCCCCAGGCGCTGGGCGCACTCGCGACCGGTGGGGCAGTCAGGATACCGCTTGGCGATCTTGCCCAGGAGCTTGAAGACGTCATAGTACTTGGCGCGGTCCTTGCCGGCCTGCTTCTCCAGGATCTTGACCCGCTTGAACTTCCTCGCGGCGGCGTATTCCTGGATGGCCTCGCGGGCCTTCGGGTCGGCCTCGATTTGCTTCATCAGCAACGCCGCCTCCTGGGCAACGTTTGGCAGGTGCCCGGTACCGGGCACGCCGCCGAACAGGTTGGCGTAAAGGACCTTCGTCTCCTTGGCGAGCTTGAGCGCCTCTCTATACTGGGCCTTCTCGAAAAGGTCGGCGGCCTGCTCTAGGTGGGCCATCCCTTCGCTGTGAAGACTGAGGAGTTGACTGAAGGCCGCTTGCCCCACGCCTTCCGTGCCCACGAGTTCGATCACTGCCTTGAACTTGCTCTTGGCGGGCTGGACACGCCCCTTCTCCAGAAGCTTGTTGCCGGCGTCGAAGTACTTCTGGGCCTTGCGGCGAATGGCTTCCGCCTGTTTGGCGGGATCCGTGGGATCGCCGATGCGCGGACCCCCCTGGCCACCGTGGCGACCGCCGCCGCCAAGGCCGATCTGAGCCTCCGCTGGGTACGCGAAGACCAGCAACGTGCAGACACCCACAATCCCCCAGCGGCAGGCTCCGAGCCCCCACGGAGATCGACGGTTCATGGTTGGCCCTCGTGTCGTCAGCGACCCTTTTTGTCGGGCGCGGTCTCGAAGATGGACTGGGTCCTCAGTATACGCCACTCGCCGGGAAAGACGTGGTAGGCGTGGATGTGCAGCTCGTACTGGCGGGTTTCATAATCGATGAACGTGAAGGGATTGAGGCCGTTGGTCGTCCACTGGTCATAGGGGACAAACAGGCCCTTTTTCTGGGCATAGCGGACCAGATCGCGGTATGTCGTCCGGAAAATGTGCTCGGTCGTCTCCTCAACCTGGCTGCTGAAGATATAGCGCACGCTGTCGCCGAAGCGGTATTGGAAGTCCCGCTCGCCCCGGAAGCGGAATTGGGTGACTAGGTTACGATCGGTGAGCAGCTCGCCGGGAACCGCCGTCAACTCGGTGACCATCGTGCCCGCGCACTGGACAGTCACAAGATGGCTAAGTCCGATGATCCAAATGTCCGCCTGGAAGTTGCTGTACTCAATGTGCTTGTCCAGGTAGATGTGAAACAGTTCCGGATGGAGCGCGCGACGGTAGAGGAAGAAACTCAGGTCGGTGCTTCGCTGTTTTGTCAAACCCAATTCCAAGTCAGTCACCCCGCGAATTCCGTTCGTGGCCTAGCATGCTCCGACCTCCAGGCACTCTTCTGGTCATTATATCTTGAGCAGTTACGCCTCAGCAATGAAATTGTTTGCGGAAAGACAGGTTTCAGATGCCCCACGCTCAACTTCAAGCACATAACCATAATAATAGAAAGCACTTGCGGCGCAGGCTCCCTGAAGAAAGAATTGGCCTCGGCGTGTACTTTCTGCCTGCACCATCAGATGCCACCGAAGCTTGCGCAGCTCGCGGTTCGACGAGGGTCCGTGACAGTTTGGGCGGGTGCCACTGGCAGCTCGCCTGCCAGTGTGTATGCCCCATGTGCCCACCGGAGAGACCGCACGGGCGGACAAGCCGCCCGTGGCACCCAAAATCGAATGCCGCCGGAGGTGTCATAGCAGGCCGTGGCAAAACTGTGGCACCGGCGTCTCGCCGGTGGCTTTCACGGTCAGAAACGGCGTTTCCGAACCACTGTTTTCCCT
>JAFGQA010000166.1 GCA_016935885.1 Phycisphaerae bacterium
CAATCCAAGCGGCAATGCCGAAGATGCTGACGAACGGGGTCTCATCTTGGCGGGAGGAAGCCCTGGGCATTCTGGAAGAGTCGAGCCGGCAAACCTGGGAGCGGGATCGTGATCGGGTGTCCGAGTTGGTCCGTGCAGCGCCGAAGTGATTGAATTGCTTCGAATTTACGCTGTCTTTATCATAGTATAATATCGCCAAAGAAATTACTTGCATGGCTATTGGGCGCCCATTATTGTTGGGGCATGCTCAAGGAAGAAATAAAGAGTTTGAGGCAGCGGCTGGGGTACTCCCAGCTGGAATTCTCGAAGGCGCTGGGCGTCTCACTGCCGACCGTCAATCGGTGGGAGATGGGGAAGGCGAAGCCGCAACGGGACCGCGTGTCGCGTATGCGGGCGCTCGAGAAGAGCCTTGAGCATCCCGGCGAGGACCAATGGGCGTTGCCAGCACCCCCGACGCGCCTCAACTTCGAAGGCGACTCAGAGGCGGTGAAACTCGTCATCGATGCACATCGCCTCCAGAACGGACACCTCTTCAATAAGGCATTCGGCCTGGAGCTTTCTCGTGTTGTGCCGCTTCCTCATCAGCGGATTGCCGTCTACGAGCACATGTTGACTCAGAATCCGCTTCGTTTCATGGAGGCGGACGATGCTGGTGCCGGAAAGACGATCATCACCGGTTTGTACACGCGCGAGATGCTCAACCGCGGTCGTCTGAAGCGTGTATTGATCTGTTGTCCAGCCGGACTCACATGGAACTGGCGTCGCGAGCTTCGCTACTTCTTCGACCTCGATTTCGTCATCCTTCAGGGCAAGGATTTCGCGCACGGTGATCCGCTTGCATCGACCGATCACTCTCTCTTCATCATCAGCGTCGACACGGCCGCGACCGACGCGGTGAAGGAAAGGCTTCTGTCGGATAAGTATCCCCGCTTTGACCTCGTTGTGTTCGACGAGGCACACAAGTTGTCCTGGGCGGACCCGAAGAGGCCCGACAGTAAGACGCGCCGCTACGAGTTGGCCGAGGCGCTGGGCACTCGTTGCACACACCTTCTCCTGCTGACCGCCACGCCGCATATGGGCAAGCCGTTTCCTTACTTTGCCCTGTGGCGGTTGCTGGACTCGAAGGTCCTCACCACGCCAGACTCGCTATCTGCACTGAATCAGGAAAAGCGCGCCCGCTACTTCCTTCGTCGATTGAAGGAGGAGATGATCGACTACAACGGCATGCCGATCTACATGCCGCGCCTGTGTCAGACGATCTCTTTCGAGCTGACTCCACCCGAGCAACATTTCTACGATGCATCCTCCGAGTACCTTCGTTGGAGCTACGAAACCAACGCCACTGTGAACAAGAACGCTGCGGCCATGGTTGTGGCTGTTCTGCAGCGCCGCCTGGCGAGCTCGACCTACGCTATGATCGAATCGCTGAAGCGTCGGCGGCAGCGGGTTCTGGAACCGGAACCGGATGGGCCGCGTCGTCAGCAGATGTCCTTGGACCGTGTTACGGACTACTTCGACAACAGCACGGCGGACGAAAACGAACCGACCGAAGATGGCCGGGAAACCGATGAGCGTATCGAGGATCATGCCCTTGCGATGGCCACCCCCACCACGACCACGCATCGTGAAAAGGAGATCGAGTACCTTGACCGCATCATCTCGTTGGGCCAGGCGGTGCGCGAGAGCCAGCACGAGGCCAAGTTCCAGAAGCTTCGGGAGCTGATTGAATCCGCTGAGTTTCAGCAACAGAAGCTTCTCATCTTCACCGAGCACCGCGATACGCTCGAGTATCTCCGCCAACGTTTTGAGGCCCTTGGCTACACCGGGCAGATCGCGTCCATCCATGGAGGCATGAATGTCGAGGAGCGCGAACAGCAGCGGGTATTCTTCATGCCCCCCGATTTCCGCCTTGCGCAGGGCGTGCCCAACCCCGATCGCCCGAGTGCGCGCATCATGCTGGCGACCGATGCGGCCGGCGAGGGCATCAATTTACAGTTCGCCTGGATCATGGTGAATTTCGATATCCCCTGGAACCCAGCCCGACTTGAGCAACGCATGGGAAGGCTACACCGGTTCGGCCAGAAGCACCCCGAGGTCCGTATTTTCAACCTCGTTGCGGACAAGACCCGTGAGGGCGACGTTCTTTCAACCCTCCTCGACAAACTTGACGAGGCCCGCAAGGAGCTTTGCAGCGACAAGGTCTTTGACGTGGTAGGCCAGCGCTTGCAGGCGGTGTCCATCCGCGACCTGCTCCGGGAAGCCTTGTTTGAGTCCCCGCCGTACTCCGCGCAGAAACGTCTGGCATCCATCCTGGCTACGCAGAAGCTCCGAGCTGAGATCGAGGATCAGCGGAAGACCGCTTCCACATACGGTGATGTTGCCCGGCGGCTCGGGCAACTCAACACAGA
Organism: Phycisphaerae bacterium; assembly: GCA_016935885.1. The sequence continues at coordinate 2,409 of JAFGQA010000166.1, forward strand.
GGTCGAGGTCGAGAAGTTCAATAAGCTGCTCCCTGCTTTCATTCAGAACTTCATTGAGAAGGCCGCGCCCCACGTCGGTATGAAGCTCGACGGCGACCTCTCAGAGGGGGCCAGGTTCACCATATCCGGTGCCGACGGGCAGTGGCTCCGTAATCTCATCGATTTCTTCCCGGATGGGTTGCCCGAGTACCTTTCCGTACAGCGAGAGATCCCGGCGGTTGCCGGGATGGACCTCACCAAGTCCGTTTTCCTTCGGCCGGGCGAGGTCATCTTCGACCACCTGTGCCACGAAGTCGTTAAGAAGTTCCAGAACGACACCCGCCTTGGGGCGGTGTTTTGCGACCCCGCCGCTGAGAAGCCCTACTACGCAGCGGTCTATCTCTGTCAGATCGGGGAGAGGCCGCACGTCCTGGGTGCTTCGAAAACGAAGCCGTCACAGAATCTGCTTGAGCGGCGGCTGATCGGTGTCCGGTGGGATGACACGGGAGAATTTGCGGTCTGCGCATCCAATCACCTTCTCGCTCTGCTCGCTGCGCCGAGGTCACTGGTCTGGAAGGCGGGCAACCTGATCCGCGATCCGGAAGAGCAAGCCCAGCGTGCCGACGCGTTCGCCCGGATGATGGCCGACACGACGTTCCTGCAGCAGACGCGGGCTTCGATGCAGGCAGACGTGTCGGCGCGCGTTGAGGATCTCATCCGTGGCTACGACTTTCGGGTCAGCGCGTTGGCGGAGGTCCGCACTGATCTTGCGCGGCGCATTCGGCAGGGGGACACGACGGCCTCCGACGAGCTTGAGAAGGTGAAGCAGAAACAGATTCAACTCGAAGAAGAGAAGGCCCAAGCTCTTCTCTTCGAACAGCGCCGTGCCGACACCCTCGAGGTTGTCCGCATGGATCGCATCGCCATCGCACTGGTCTTGCCCGACCAGAGTCCCGAGGCGCGCGAGACCTATGATCAGGACATCGAGGCGATGGCCATGCGGATCGCACGCAACTTCGAGGTCGATCGCTACAAGGCCCGAGTCTACGACGTGTCATCTCCCCATCTGGCAAGGGGCTACGATCTTGAAAGCCATCGTGGCAACGGGGAGAAGGTTGTGATTGAGGTCAAGGGTCGTGCCGGCCGCGGCTCCGTGCAACTCACCGAAAACGAATGGCCCACCGCGGCCAACGTCCGCGACAAGTACTGGCTCTACGTGGTCGTAGACTGTGCCGCGAATCCGAGCCTCTATCGCGTCCAAGACCCCGCCTTCAAGCTGGCCGTGAAATCCAGGCAGAGCTTCACGATCAACATCGGGGACATTATCAGGGAGGCGGAAAATGACTGACCGCCGATTCGGGGGAGGGCCGTAGGAATGTACTTCTTCTATATCGATGAATCCGGAACACGGGACCCGGAAGTCGCCGGCACTAAGCCGGACGGCACCGCATTCACCAAGGAACACCTCTATGTGTTGACCGCCGTGTCCCTCTTTGAGGGGCGGTGGAAGAGATTCGACCGCGAGATATCGAATCTGAAACTGGAGCTGGCGGACCACCTGCGCCGGATCAAGAATCTGAAGTTCGATCTGGCCGACTGCGAGGTAAAGTCCACATGGCTACGCATCAAGAAGCAGCGCGAGGCCCAAAGCCCCTTCCTAACAGCACTCAGCGAGGCCGATCGCACGCGCCTGGGAACGTGCTTATACGACCAGCTCAGGCCGCACCACATGCGCATCTTCTCAGTCGCCATCGACAAGAGGAAGCTCCACGACCACATGGACCACCACAAGCTCCACCGGAAAGCCTATGAACTGCTCCTGGAGCGGATTGAGAACTACCTGCGGGAATTCCACTACAAGCACAACGGCGTGATCGTCATGGATGACACCGACAAAACGATCAACCGCGGTGTGGCCATGAAGCACGCGTTCTTCCAGCGCGAGGGAAATCCGAACGTCGACTTCCGTCACATCCTGGAGTACCCGTTCTTCACTGACAGCAAGCTCTCCAACGGCGTTCAGCTTGCCGACCTGTGCGGCTACAACGTGTACCGGGCGCTTCGCAACATGGATTTCGACTACCCGTTCTTCAAACAGATCCTGCCGCAATTCTACATCTCGCAGCAGACGGCTGCGGACAAGCTGGACGGGTTGAAGGTGTTTCCTGATGATTCCGATCTGGTCTCATTTGCGCGGGAAGGCTGGGCCAAGTTCAAAGCAGAACAGCCCGCCAATGGAGGCGGGCTGTGAGAATTGAAGTCAGGCTGGGCGAACCATATCAAGCTGCACGCAGCACCCGACTGCAATTAACATACGCGGGATTGATGTCCTTTTTCAACATTTTTCATCTTTTTTTGATTTCCCCGTTTCCCTGGGTTTTACGCGGGGCGACGGGAGCAACATCCAATCGGGAGGGAGAGACGTATGGCGCCTGAAAACAAGGAGAAACCGAGGTTAATTGAAGTTGCCTTTCCGCTGAAGCAGGCTTCGCTCGCCAGCGTCCACGAGAAGAACGTTCGGCACGGGCACATCTCCACGTCGCACATATGGCCCGCCCGCCGTCCGCTAGCCGCTTGTCGCGCCGCACTACTGGCCACCCTGCTGCCCGATCCCGGCGACCCGGCGAAACGCAAGGAGCTGCTGGCCAAGATCGGCGGCACCGTGGTGAAGAAGACCG
>JAFGQA010000167.1 GCA_016935885.1 Phycisphaerae bacterium
CAGGTCTGCGGCTCCTCCTCCTCCAACTCCTCCTCCGGATCAACGCGAGCCAGGATCAGCGTCACCCAATCGCTCGAACCGTCCACCTCGAACACGATCATCGGACGGTTCTCGTCCACCTCCTCGATCTCATCCGCCAGAACGCCGTTGAGGAATTCCGCTTCCTCGCGTCTCTGCTCCTCGTCCCGCTCCTCCGCTCCCTCCAGTTCCTGATCCTCCGCCCTCAGTTCATCCGGATTACCATCCCGCGGCAACGGCTTCGTCCACACCGGCCGGCCAAGACGAACCTCGTGAATCTGCACCTCCGCCAACAAGACCGGCTCCTTCGCCCAACCCTCCTCAACGGGTTCAAACACGCCCGGATGGTGGACCGGGTCCGGTTCGTACTCAATCAAGGGCTGTTGCTGCTCGGGTAGAAAACGGATCCTGTGCCGCCGGTGCTGCATGACCGCCTCGGATCGGGCCATAAACAGCGTTGACCGCAGTCGGTCCGCCGAATCCGGCATCTCCGAGGCCCTCATCTGACTCTCCATGGCCGGCCAGGAGATCGACGCCAGAAGCACCAGGAGGCTCAACACGACGACCACTTCGAGCAGCGTGAATGCCCGGGCACAAGCAGCCGAGGAGCCGCGGGCTCCAACCGCCCGAAAAGAGCCCCCGACCTTGCTCGGGGGGTACCTCCGCCAACCAGCGGACCCACAGCACATACCCGAAGAGCCGCGGGCTTCAGCCCGCGCGGCGCATGGCACACCGAGTACCTTCATCCCCCGAGGAAGAGCCACGGGCTTCCGCCCGTGCGGCGCCACATACCCCATCCACGGCTCCGCGCCGTCTGAGAGACCGCGCGGGCCGAGGCCCGCGGCTCTGCTTCGTTTGCGCCGATTCTCGGGCCGATTCTTCATGAGAGAACCCAACGACAGAGCTCGTTCAGCATCAACGTACGAGGGACATCACCCCGGACTATCGATCATCCTTCCAGTTCTTGATGTCGTCCTCATTGCCGTCCACACCGTCCGGCCCCATGCTCCACAGGTCGAACTTGCCCTCGTTATGACGCCCTTCGGCGTTGTACTGGTAGTCGTGGCCCCACGGATCTGTCAAGCCGCTCACGTCCTCAAGATAGGCCTCTCCCCACTTCTCGGCGACCTCGTCATCGCTCGGCTTCTCGATCAGATACTTCAGTTCCTCCGGATAGACGCCGGTATTGAACTTGAACAGCTTGATCGCCTGCGCCAACGGACCGTTGGGCCCGATCGCCGCTTCCGCCATCTTGATCTTGGCTTGCTTACCCTGCCCCACCAGTGCTGGGATGGCAAACGACGCCAACAACGCCAGAAGGCCCACAACCAGCAGGATCTCGAGCAGCGTGAACGCCTTGCGACCGCCGCGTCGACCACGTTTGCGCAATCTTGGATACATCATCATACCTCCATTGGAACCGCCCGGCGAGCCAGCGTCTCCGCAGACCGGTTCGGTCTCACAGGGCGATTCTCCTGACCAATACTCCCGTTACAGTCCAACCGTTCAGCTCCGTGCCACCTACCGCAGGCCGCTACTGCTCATCGTGAGAATCGGCAGCAGCAGCGCAACGGCAATAATCGCCACAATGCCCGCCATGCCCACCAACAACAGCGGCTCCAATAGACGAACCATCAGGTCGATGCTGCGTCCCGTTCGCGTTTCGTAGGAATCCGCAATCGTGATCAGCACGTTCTCCAGGTTGTTGCTCTCCTCCCCCACGGCAATCATATCGATGATGTCCAGCGGGAACAGCCCGCTCTTGCCCAGCGGTGCTGACAACGTGGAACCCTTCCGGACGCTTTCCGTCGCCTCCTCGACCGCATCCACCAGCATCTGATTGCCCGCCGAATCACGCGAGATCTTCAAGGACTGCAAGATCGGCACACCATTGGTCAACAGCGTGCCCAGAATCCGGCAGAACCGGCACACCGCCACCAACGTGATAATCTTCCCCATCATCGGGGCCTTCAGCGAAAAGCTATCCCAATACTGCCGGCCCGTCTTGCTCCGGACTATGGCCGCCACGAGGATGATCACCACCACCGCCACGCCGGCCACGAGCATCCCGTGTTCCTGGAGGAAGTCGCACAGGGCGAAGACGACCTTTGTCATATCTGGAAGGTCACCCTTAAGGAACTGGCGAACCTTCGGCACCACGTTGACGAGCAGGAAGATGATGATCCCGGTCCCGACGCACATCAGGATTGCCGGGTACATCATCGCCCCGATGAGCTTGCTCTTCAGCTCGTTTTGACGTTCCGTGAAGATCGCGATCCGGGCCAGCACGTCCTCGAGGAAGCCACCTTTCTCCCCTGCCGCGATCATCGACACGTGCAGCGGGTTGAACGCGTTGGGATGGTCCGCCATCGAATCAGCCAGTGTCCGGCCGCTTGACAGCCCCTCCCGAACCTCCTGGACCACTTCCCTCAGAACGGCATTCGTCGTCTGCCTGCTGAGGACGTCCAAGGCCCGCAGAGCAGGCACCCCTGCCCGCAAAAGATCCGAAAACTGCGAGTACATCACCGCAATGACCGCGGGCCTCACCTTCCGCTTGCCCCCCCCCAGACGACGCCCCGCGACGCCGCCAGCCCGAACCTCGACCGGAAACAGCGTCTGCTCGTCCAGGGCGCGCAGGGCTGCCTGCTCGTTATCGGCCGTCAGAACGCCGGTAACGGTCTTGCCTTCAGGGCTGCGGGCGGTGTAGGTGAAGCTCGGCATCGTCTATCGGACGTCGGCGGCGGCCCGCATGGGGCCCGAGCACGCCTCGCGTCTCCAATCCTTGGTTCCTGGCCTCTTGCAACGTATACAAATGGTAGCCCGTCCCAATTGCAGCCGCCAGACACAAAAGCCCTCTGTGGATGCGCCCCGCAACGCCTGCGGCACAGGCGCCGAAGCCCGCGGCAACTGTGGCACGGGCGCCAAAGCCCGTGTATCCACCGCCGGGATGGCAGTGCCACGGAGGGAGACACCACGGAAGGGCTGCGCAATCGGCTCTGTGCGGTGGAAGAGAGCGAGCGTGATGTACAGGAGGGAACACAGCACACGCAGATCGACGGCTCGAAGCAAGCCAGAAGGCCAACAGCTACCCGCTGAGTTGGGCCATCACATCCTCGGGCATGTCGAAATTGCTGTAGACATTCTGCACGTCGTCGTGATCTTCGAACGCGTCCATCAGCCGGAGGATCTTCTCGCCGGTCTTCGCGTCCACATGGATGGTCGTGCCGGGGATCTTGGTGATCTCTGCATTCTGTGTAGGGATCGACCTGTCCGCCAGGGCCTGCTTGACGACGTCATACTGCGCGGCCTCACACGTAACCTCGAAGGTCTCGCCGTCCCTCACCACGTCATCAGCCCCGGCCTCGACGGCGATTTCCATCAACGTGTCCTCGTCAACCACGTCCGCGCTGATGGTAAACACGCCCTTCGTCGAGAAGTTCCAACTCACACAGTTCGTCGCGCCAAGGCTGCCGCCGCCGCGTTCGAAGATCTTCTTGATCTCCGGCGCCGTACGGTTGGGATTGTCCGTCAGGGCATCGACGATGAACGCCACACCGCCGGGCCCATACCCCTCATAGAGCGCCGGCACGAACTCCGCCGTGGCAAGCTCGCCCGTGCCTCGTTTGATCGCCTTCTCGATCGTGTCGCCGGGCATGTTCGCCTCCTTCGCCTTGTCGATCGCATAGCGCAAGGAGAGGTTCGTCGTCGGGTCGCCCCCACCGGCCTTCGCCGCGACGATGATGTTCCGGGCCAGCTTGCTCCACGTTTTGCCGCGACGTTTGTCGGCGGCGGCCTTCTTGTGCTTGATGTTGCTCCATTTGCTATGGCCAGACATGACTCAGGTCCTTCCCAGGGTTGACTTCCCGCACGGTATTCTACCAAGAAAGCTGGGGCTCGTACCGAACATCGCAGGAAAACACGACCGGAGGGATACCGCCCCGCGCCGGCCGTACGGCGGCCGGGGGCTCCGCCTCGTCAGTCCGCCCGTCCTGGCCCCCCGGACCCGTCGTGGCCGCGGGCCGCGTGGTCGCTGCAGGCACCGTGGTCTCCCCGGCCTGCGCGGCTGCCGGGGGACCGGCAAGCGGGGCAGCCGCCACTGCCTGCCCCTCGGCCAGTTGCCTCAGCTTGGTCTGGACCGACCGGGGCAGCCGCTGGTCCGCCTCATCCGGCGGGGAATCGTCAGCCGGCCGCGTGAGTTCGAGGGCCTTCCGCCAATGGATCCCGGCCTCGTCCGCCCGGCCGACGCGGTACAACGCATCGCCGAGGTGGTCATGGATCACGGCGTCCTCCCCGTCAACGCCGGCCCCCTGACGGATAGCCAATCGCAGGTAGTAGATGGCCTCGTCCATCCTGCCGCGCTTGTAAAGCACCCATCCCAGGCTGTCCATGTACGCGTAGTTGCGGGGGTCCTCGCCCGCGGCGAGGCGAATCATCCGCTCCGCCTGTTCAAGCTTGATACCGGCGTCAGCCCATGTGTACCCGAGGTCGTTATTGATGCCGGCATCCCGAGGCAGGAGGGCGTGAATTTCCTCGAGCTGCTGCGTCGCCTGTGCCTCGCGGTCGGTGAGCTGGTAAATCCGCGCGAGATAGCGCCGCAAGGTGATGACCCACGCGCCATCGTACTCCTCGCCTTCATCTCGACGCTCGGTTTGCGGCAGGAGCAAGCGGTTGACGACCTGCTCCGCCTCCGCGAATCGCTTGGCCGCGGTCAGCGCCGAGATCAGATCGCCATAGCCGTTCCTGGTCGCCTCGTAATACAGTTCCTCGCGGGCACCATCGCCGGCCCTTCCCGCCCTCCTGCCAGCGGACTCGAAGAAGTTGAGCCGATCCTGGTAGAAGGCAACCGCATCGTCAAAGCGCTCTGCCATGAGGTAGCCCCGGCAGAGCCACCTTTCGTATCGGCCTTGGTGCTCGATTTGTTCCGTGCCGACATGGGCAAGCGCGATGGCGCTGTCCCACTGCTTGGCCAGCAGACAGACACGTATAAGCTCCTCGTTGAGGTTAATCTCGTCCGGGTCATCGGCGAGCCAGGACAGGATACGCTGCTGCGCCTCAACGTAACGCCCGGCGTTCACCAACTGCGTGGTCAACTGAAGGCGCGCCTCCGTCCCTGCGGGGTCTTCCGCCAGGAAGTAGGCCGCCGAGTCAATCGCCTCGTCGTGGCGGCCGGCCTTATTCAGCGATGACAGATAGATCACCCGCCGCATGGCATCGTCGGGCGACTCGTCCAGCCATTCTTTCGCCAGGTCGGCCGCTTCATCGCTGCGCTGGGCCATCTGCAACACTTCCACCAGTTTGCCCATGAACACTGTGCGACGCTCGCCGAGATCCTCCCGCTCCAAGAGCTTCCGCAGGCTTGCCTCGGCAGCTTCAAAGTCGGCTCGGTCCAGGTCCGATTCCAACAGTTGTGCCTGATAGCTGAGGCTCCTGGGACGATCACGCAGCAGCCCCTTGAGGACCTCGGCCACCACACCGAACCTCAGCATCTTCGCTTCCGTCAGGGCCTTCAGCTCCCGCACGCGGAGATCGTCCGCGTCAACGGCCATGGCCTTGTCGATCTGGACCAGCGCATCCTCGTAGTCGCCCGACGCGAAGTGCGTCATCGCCAGATCGGCATATGTCCGCACGTCCTGAGGGTAATCGGCGATCGCCTGCCGGAGCTCGGCCTTGTACTTCTCCAACCGATCGTCGCCTCGTTTGGTCTTGAAATTGAGATAGGCCCGACACCTTGCAAAGGCCGGACCGGTCTGCTCCTGACGCGCAAAACCGGCAAAATACTCGATCGCCGCGCCGACATCGTTACTATTCAGATACAAGCGAACCAACTGTTCCCTCGCCGGCACGAACAGTGGATCCACCTCGTCGATGATGCGACGATATAGCTCCTCGCACCGCCCTCGCAGGCCTCGGCGCTCGGCCGATTCTGCCAGGATGTACAGCGCTTCCGGCGACGCCCGATCCCGTCGAAACGCCTCCATCAAAGCCGCCTCGGCGGCGGCGTGTTCATCCAGGGCCTCATGCGCAAGCCCCTTGAGCAAATGTGCTTCGGCCCCGTCAATGCCGGTCTCGATGGCCGCGGTCGTGGCAGCAAGGACGTCGGGCCATCGTTTGTCCTCGACGGACAACCTCGCGATCGCAACAAACGTCGGGGCGAAACGCTCGTCCAGACGCGCCGCGGCCCGAAACGCCTCCATCGCCTCGTCGCGGTGTCTCGCGAGCAACAGCGACTGGCCGTAGATGTACCTTGCAACGGCATCGTCCGCACACCGCTCGACAAGCCGCCTTCCATGCTCAGCCAGCTCGTCGCAGCGGCCGCCAACTCCGCCCTCTGCGTCTTCGCGTCTCGACGTAACAACGTTTCTACGCCTTGACGTTTCAGATTCTTGACTTGTCGACCTCTTGGCTTGACGGCCTTCCGATGCGGCCTCGGCCAAAGCCGCCTCGGCCTGCCCGTACGTAGCCGGTTGTGCCCGGATGGTCTCCACGATGAGATCAAGCGATCTGCCCACTTCGCCACGCTGCAGGTACAACTTGGCGAGTGAATAACACGCTTCCGGATCGGGCTGATCCTTCTTCATGGCGGCCTCAAGCTCCGCGATCGCGGCGTCTTGCGTCGTACCGGCATCCACGGCGAGCGAAGCAGGTTGACCGCAGCCGGCACCGGCACCGAACAGTACGCCCAGGGCGCCAAGCAGCGTCCCCAATAATGTGAGGCCGCAGAGAGTGTGTAGGGCTGAGACGTTTCGACGTTTCGACGTTTCGACGTTTCGACGTTTCGACGTCATGAACATGGCCGCTTCGTCCTCCATAACGAGTGCCGAGCCGTTAGCGACTACGACCTGAAGTCGCCTTGCGAGCCTTGGACGACCGGGGCTTCTTCCCTGATGCAGCGATTGCTTTCCTCACCCTTGGCTTCTTGGAGAGCTTCCTTCGGCTGGCGACCTTGGCGGATGTCGCCTTCTTCCTCTTCGTCTTTGCGGCCGCTTCCCGAGCGGTTTTCGAGGCAGCCACCTTCTTCTTCGTGCGCCGGGTGGCCGCCGCTTCTCGGGCAGCCTCCGCCTTCCCTTCGGGCTTCCCTCTTGCCGCCTTGGATTGGGCGGCCGCGGCAGCGCGCGAGGCCCTCGCGGTCGCCGGCTTGCGCGGGGCATGGGTCGCCGCGTAACGCTTAAGGACAACGTAGAGGCCACCCGGATCACGGCCCGCGAGCTGGCGCGTCAGCTTGTCTTGCGCCTGCTCCACCGTTGCGTCCTCCGGAATGCACTCTGCTCGCTTCAGATAGGCGAACATGTGCGTGTCCACCGGGATCACGTGTCCGCCCAGGCAACGCAGGATCACCGTGGCTCTCGCATGGGCGCCGACGCCCTCGAGGGAATCCAGGAAGTCATCCGCCGACTTCCGAGACCCAGTTCTGATGAAGCCGAGGTCCAAACAGTGAATGCGGTTGAAAACCGCGTTCAGGGCTCGCGAAACCTCCTCGGCCGCAGCCCTGCACGACGGGTAGTCGACCCCGATGATGGCGACGATCTCTGAGATGGGGGTGACCCGCAGCTCGTTGAGGTCCACTACGGCGGCGTAAAGCCTCGCAAGGGCCGCCTCAGCACGAGCCTCTGAGGTAAACGTGCTGAGGATCCCCCGCAACAACTGGTCCATCGGATCGGCCACCGGCAGGAGGCTGGCCTTGCTCTGCTCCTTCTTGAGTTTGGCGAACAGTTGCCTGATCCGTTGTGCGTACTTGGCGCTCTTCTTCATGGGACTACTCAGGTATTCGAGGATGGATCGGAATGACCCCCTTCGAGATCGGTCTTCTCAGGCCCGGCGAGCGATCGGCCCGCGCCTTCGTCCGATCCCGTAGGACCCTGCGGCCCGTCTGCCTCCTTCTGATCGATGCGCCGGATCGTCTCGATCGCGACTTTCAGCCCTTTGTCGAGATGAAACCGGAGAATCGGACACTGCCGCGTGTTCAGCCGCCGGGCCAGGCGCGTCTGGATCATGCCTCGGGCGCTTTCCAGCCCCTGCATGGTCTTCTTGGCCTCCGCATCCGTGCCCATCACGCTGACATACACAGCGGCGGCCCGCAGGTTCGATGACACCTCCACCCGTGTCACGCTGGTGAAGTGACTCACGCGGGGGTCCCAGACCCGGTGCGCAATGGCGTCGCTGACGACGTCCCGCACGAGATGCGACACCCTGGCGATGCGATGCGACATTGATTCCCACGCGCGGTTGCGGCCGCCACCGGCTTCCTTGCGGCACACGAACCCCTCAGAACAGCTCAAGCTCGTAATCGAGCAACGTCACGGACCTCCGCCCGCGTACCTCATCGACGATCTTCGAAAGACAACTGTCTGTAAACCGCCGGTCGTTTGAGACCATGGCGACGGCCAATTGACATCTCCGGTGTTCGTCAAGGTCGTCAACCTCCGCCACGGAAACATTGTGCCGCCCACTGAGCCGATCCTTGATGCTCTTGACCACTCGGCGCTTGTCCTTCAACGACATCGCTTCGGGAATGGCCAACCGCAATTGCAGCACACCTACGACCATGGGAAGACAAGGCACCCAGAATCAACGATGAAGGACGGCGGATGAGGGGTGAAGCCCGAAGGACGAACCGACAATGCTCGCTGATGAGTGGATTGCAATCCCTCTTCATCCTTCATCCTTCATCCTTCCTATTCCAACGTCTTGGCCACCTTCACAACCTCAAATGTCTCAATGATGTCGCCGGGCTTGACATCGTTGAAGTTCTCGATACCGATACCGCACTCAAACCCGGTCTTCACTTCTTTGACGTCATCCTTGAACCGCCTCAGTGATCCAACCGTGCCGTCGTCCTTCACGACGACGCCGTCACGCACCAGACGCACCATCTGGTTTCGACCGATGACTCCGTCGCGGACCAGACAACCGGCGATCCGCCCCACACGTGAGATGTTGAACACCTCACGAACCTCCGCCCGGCCTCGCGACTCGATCTTCTCATCCGGCGCGAGCAGCCCCTCGAGGGCCATCCGGATGTTATCAATCACGTTGTAAATCACGCGATACGTGCGAATGTCAACGCCGGCATCATCTGCCATCCTGGCGACTGCCGGATCCGGCACGACGTGAAACCCCACGATGATCGCCTTGCTCGCCTGGGCCAAGACGACGTCAGACTCCGTCACCGTACCCACGCCGGCGTGGATCACGCTCAGCTTCACCTGGTCGGAGGGAAACTCCGACAGCGTCTTCTTCAAGACGTCCACCGAGCCCTGAACATCGGCCCGAATAATGACATTCAGTTCCGGTATCTCTCCCGCGGCGGCACTCGCCAGAACAGACTCGAGACTGGTCGGCTTTGCCGCATAGACCAACTCCTGCGCGCGCCGCTGCGCAGCGGTCTCCTCGGCGATCTCCTTCGCCCGGCGGGCACTGCCCACAACATAGAAGTGGTCCCCAGCCTCCGGAACGTCGCTCAAACCGGTCATCTCTACCGGCGTGGACGGAGCAGCCTTCTTGATAACCTTGCCCCGGTCATCCCGCAAAGAACGAACGCGACCGTGCGTCGCGCCGCACACGAGGATGTCCCCCATCCTCAAGGTCCCCTCCTGAACCAGGACGCGGGCGATGCTGCCTTTCGCGCCGCTGCGCTCCGCCTCGATCACCGTCCCCGTGGCGGGCAAAGTGGGATCAGCCTGCAATTCCATTAGCTCGCTAAGCGTCGCCAAATGTTCCAGCAGGTCCTCGATTCCCTCCCCGGTCACCGCCGATGTCTTGATCACGTCCGTGTCACCACCCCACTCACCGCTGGGGGTCAGGCCCTGTTCCACAAGTTGACCGTAGATCTTGGGAAGATCATGGGGTAAATCAATCTTGTTCAGAGCTACCACAATCGTGGAGTGTGCCGCCTTCGCATGGTTGATCGCCTCGATCGTCGTGGGCATCACGCCGTCGTCGGCGGCAACGACCAGTACGACGACGTCGGTCATGTTGGCTCCCCGCGCGCGCATGGCCGTAAAGGCGGCGTGGCCCGGCGTGTCGAGAAACGCCACCTGCTTATCACCAACCTTCACGCGGTACGCACCGATGTGCTGCGTGATGCCGCCCGCCTCACCCTCGGCGACGTTCGCCCGGCGAATCCGATCCAGCAGGCTCGTCTTGCCGTGGTCAACGTGTCCCAGCACTGTCACCACCGGCGGCCGGGGCGCGAGGTGTTTCCGCTCCAGTGCCGCGAATTCCTCCGCCAACCCATCCAGAGCACTCTTCACCTTCGCCACGACCAGATCGATGCCATACTCCGCGGCGATCAACTGGGCCACGTCGGTGTCGATGCCACTATTGACCCCGGCCATGACGCCGTGTTCTCGTACCAACTTGTTCACGATGTCCGTGACCGTGATGCCCGTCTCCCGGGACACGTCCTTGATCATCAGGGGCTCCGACAACTCGACCTTGTCTCTCTTGACTCGCACGGCCGGCCCCGGGGGCCGTGCCCTCCGCGTGGCCTGCCTGCCCTCGAGCGCCCTCAGTCCACCGATACCGCGACCGGAGGCTTGGTCAAGCCTCGCCCGACGCTCCTCCAGATCGCGGTCACGCCATTCACGGTATTTCTCGTTCGCCAGGTCCCGCGTGTCGCGAAGGCCGCGCCGCGGATGAGCTCGCTTTGCGCCAGCGCCAGCGCCAGCGCCAGCGCCCGCACCAGCGCCCGCACCAGCGCCGTCACCGCCGCCTCGACCACGAGGACTGCCACGCCCGCGGCCTTTCTGCTCCTCCTCAACCACCTCTCCATCACGACGGCCGGGAACACTTGGACCGATCGGAGCCCGAGAAGAGGGCCGCGCTGGCCGAGGCCGCTCCACGTACTCCGGCCTGTCGAACCGGATCACCTTCGGCCCAGACAGCTTCGCCGGCTCCGGAACGTTCTGCGGGCCGGCAATCACAGCCTTGGGAGGGGGACTCGGCTCGGCCGGCGGTGTCTCCTCCGCCGATGCCGCGGCGGTCGCCGGTGTTTCACCACCGGCCTCCGCGGGAACGGCACCCTCATCCGGCAGCGTGACCTCCACACCCGGCGCTGGTGCAACCGCCGTCGCGCCATCCTCGCCCTCCGCTGGGGGCGATTCCACAAACGGAACGCCGGTCACCACCGCCTCTTCCTTCTCGGTCACCGCCTGTGCCGCCTCCGCGGGCTCGATCTCGCCCACTCCTTCCAGCGCCGACCTCTCTGCCTCTTCTTCGACCCTCTCCACCTCGCCAGGAGCTTCGGTCACAGCCGTTTCCCCCGCGACCTGCTTCGGGCCCCTGCGCGCCGGCGCCTTGGCCTTCCTAACCCTCCTCTCGGCTTCCGCCACTGCCCCCGGCGCCTCTGCGACCGCTATGCCACCCTCCCCCACCGCGGCCTCCGCCCTCTTCTTGCGCTTTGCCTTGACCCGGACCGCCGGCAGATCCACGCGCTTGGACTCCTCGAGCGTCGTCGTGTGCGCGCCCTCGCTAAACCACTCGCGAATGGTCGCCTCCAGACCCGCCGAGACCACGTGCATGTGGTTCTTGATCTCGATCCCCTCGGCACCGCACTTCTCGATGATGGTGCTGCTCTTGACGGAAAGCTCCTTTGCCAAGTTGTGCACACGTCGCTTTTTCTCAGCCAAGACTCTTCTCCACGACAACTATGTCGACGGTGTCTCCAGGTCGCCAGTGACTGCCTCACCCGACTTGGACAGATCTACATCCGCCTTCGCTTGATCGGTCGACGCCGCCGGGACGTCCGCCAAAACGGCGCCCGGCGCCTCGCCGCCAGACTCCAGCACGCGCTCGGCCACCGGCTCCACCGGTTCACCTGCCGTGGACACCGCCGGCTGTCCGTTCGTCTTTAGGCTCTCCGCGGCGGCCAGTTTCTCCCGCTCCGTCTCCTCCCGCACGATCTTGGCCTCGGCAGCGCAGATCTCTACGATCCGCTTGGCCAACTCCTCTGTTAACTTCAACTCCTTTACCAGAGGCCCTAAACCAACCTCCTCGACGTCCATCACGCTGATCAGCCCCAACAACGACACGCGCTCGGCGATCATTTCATCGACGTCTTCTACCTTCCGCAGCGTCGCCGCCAGACGATCCAAGCCGCGGTTGTACTCCTTAGGCGTGAGGATATCGATGTCCCAACCCGTCAGCCGGGCCGCCAGGCGGACGTTTTGCCCACGCTTGCCGATCGCCAGCGAAAGCTGGTCCTCCGGCACCACCACAGTGGCCCGACCCAACTCGAAACACAACGCCGTATCCTGGATCTCCGCCGGCTTCAAGGCATTGGAAATTAGAATCTGCGACGACTCATTCCAACGCACGATGTCGATCTTCTCGCCCCCCAGCTCTTCGACGATGTTCTTGATTCGGCTGCCTCGCACCCCCACGCACGCGCCGACCGCATCAACCTTGGTATCAATCGAAGACACGGCCACCTTCGTCCGATACCCGGCCTCCCGGGCCAACGCCTTGATCTCGATGATCCGCTCCGCAACCTCAGGCACCTCCAACTCAAACAGCCGCCGGATGAACTCCGGATGGCTCCGCGTCAGGATGATCTTGACCGCATGGGGCACCTCGCGCACGTCGAGAATCATCGTGCGAATCCGCTCGCCGGGCTGGTGCGTCTCGCCCGGTATCTGCTCGCTGCGCGGCAGAAAGCCCTCCGTCCTCCCGATGTTCGCCACCAACGCGCCGCCTTCAAAACGCGACACCGTTCCCGTAATGACCGTGCCCTTCCGATCAACGAACTCCTCGAAGATGCTCCCACGCTCCGCCTCGCGGATTCGCTGGATCATCACCTGCTTGGCTGTCTGAGCGGCGATCCGGCCAAGTTCATTCATCGAGATCGGCTCGCCATCCAACGACGCACCGATATCCCCGGAGAGCCGGTCGATCGAGACCTCCACGCCTTCTTCCTGCCCGTATTTCTTGCGAATCGCCGACTTCATCGCCTCCTCGAGATCACCGAACACCAGCTCCTTGTCGATGTTCTTGTCCCGGGCCAACCCGTCGACAATCCGAACCAATTCTGACGCCATTGATTGCTACCTCGTATTCACTTGTCACGTGGATAGCTGGCGTCCACGCACGCCCTCATTGATCCAACTCAGACAAACAAAAAAGCGGGCCAGCATCCCATGCCCACTCTCGCGGCAGCGTTTCTTCGGCGGGCGCCGCGACCCCGCGCTTCACGGATGAAGCGATCGCTCAATCCATGGATCGCCTCCTCCGCACGAGCGCGGGGAGCAACGTCACGATCGCCGCAACACGGGTTGTGGCCAGTTCAGTTCGCACCGGCCGCCACCCCGTCGAGCAGTGCCGTCACGTTGACACCAGTCTCCCCTGGTTCGAAGATGTGCACGCGGTCCATGTCAATGAACATCGGCAACTCCTGACCTTCGAACACCGAAACACGCCCATCCACACGACCAACCAGATCCTTCTGGGCCGCAGTCGTCATGTAGATGTCTTTCCTGTCACCCAGCGGCTCGACCAGCGTGATCCGCACGACCAACTTGGCAGCGCCGTCCCGCGTCGAACCGCCGTCATCACCCCCCTGACGCACGGCCGGCTCCACCGAAAACGCATCCGGCCGGATGCCCATCACCATCGGCCTATCGGCATGGCCACTCAACCGCTCGACCATGCGGCCGCCAAGCGGAATCAGGGCGGTCCCATCGTCAAACGCCAATCCACCGTCCCGTTCAACGACACGCCCGTCCAAGAAGCTCATCGGCGGCGTGCCCACAAAGGCCGCAACAAACCGGTTCGCTGGACGCTCGTATACTCCCAGCGGCGAAGCACACTGATGGACGACCCCATCCTTCATGACGACGATCCGGTCGCCCAGCGTCATCGCCTCTTCCTGATCGTGCGTGACGTAGATCGTCGTCGTCCTCAGGCGACGCTGCAAACGCTTGATCTCGCTCCGCATCTCCACGCGCAACTTCGCATCCAGGTTCGACAGGGGCTCGTCGAACAGAAACGCCTTCGGGCTGCGGACGATCGCCCGCCCAACCGCCACTCGCTGACGTTGCCCGCCGGACAACGCCTTCGGCCTTCGGTCTAACAGGTCCTCGATCCCGAGCAGGGCCGCCGTCTCACGAACCTTCCGATCGATCTGCGCCTTGCCCAACCCCAACTCGCGCCGCCGAAGCCGCAGACTGAAGGCCATGTTCTTGTACACCGACATGTGCGGGTACAGAGCATAATTCTGGAACACCATCGCTATATCGCGATCCTTCGGCGGAACGTCATTCACGACGCGATCGCCGATCGCGATGGTGCCGGACGTCACCTCCTCCAGTCCAGCGATCATCCGCAAGGTCGTGCTCTTACCGCACCCGGACGGGCCCACCAAAACGAGGAACTCCTCGTCTGCAATGGTCAGGCTCACCCGGTCCACAGCCTTCACGCCGCCGGGATACACCTTGCATGCATCTGTTAATGTCACACAGGCCATAGGCTTACATCACGCCTCCTGCGTGACGTCGATACAGACGCTTCATTATAAATCGTCATCCCCTCCTGTCAACAACCGCCAAACTCCACATCTGCCTCCGCCCCGGCTCGACTCCCGCCTCAGTCCGTGCCACGCAATGGCGCCAAACACCACGTCTTCACCAGGCCACACCAACCGGGCTGGCTTCACCCTATGCCCCCGCCCTCGAGCCCTCTGTTCCACGACCGTGAACTCAATCACACAACGCCCCGGCGGCGGGCGACAACTCTAACACTCTTCCTACCAGAACGTTACGCGAGGTGATCCAGCGGCCCTTCCTGGCCACCCGTGTTTGATCGGACAGCAACGCCTTGGCGATCGACCACACCCCCTCGGATCGATGCTCGCCACCCCTCGGTCAATCCGTGCCCATACCCGCTCCCCCTACCAACGCCGAGACAGACGTCAGCCCACGCCTGCCCAGATACGCCGACAACCCCTCGATAACCTTGATTGGCGCGGTCGGGTCGGCGAACAACGCGGTACCGACTGCCACAGCGCTGGCACCCGCCAGCATGAACTCCACCGCATCCCGCCACGACCCGATCCCTCCCATGCCGATGATCGGCACGCCTGCCTCCCGGGTAACCTCTCGCCACACTCGATGCACCAGATGGACCGCCATCGGCCGGATCGCCGGCCCACTCAATCCCCCTGACCGGTTCGCCAGGACTGGCCGCCAGGTCTCCACGTCGATCGCCATCCCCGCGAAGGTGTTGACCATCGACAACGCATCCGCGCCGCCCTCGATGGCCGCACGGGCCGTCGCCGTGATGTCGGTTACATTCGGCGACAGTTTTACGACCAACACCCCGCGCCGAACCACCGGCCGGACAGCCGCCACCAACTCCCGCAATCGTTCCGGATCCGTCCCAAACACCAGCCCGCCGCTCACGTTCGGACAGGATACGTTCAGTTCCACTCCGACAACCGATTCGCCACGCCTCGCATCCGCTATCGTGTCAACGCGCCGACACACTTCGACGTAGTCCTCGATGCACTGCCCCGCCACGTTCACAAACACCGCCGTTCTGAGCTTGGCGATCTCCGGCACCTTCTCCGCCATGAACCGTTCCAAGCCGACGTTCGCCAGGCCGATCGCGTTCAACAACCCCGCCGGCGTCTCGACAATGCGCTCCGGCGGATTGCCCATCCGCGGCTCGACCGTTACACTCTTCGTGGTGAATCCCCCCAACCGGCTCAGGTCCAGATACGGCGCATACTCCATCCCATACCCGCACGTCCCCGACGCCGTCAGGACAGGGTTCTTCAGCCGCACCTTCCCAATCCGGACGGACAAATCAGGCTCTATCTTGCCCTTGTCGTTCGTCACCATCGCACCATCGCCCTCGTTCTCCGGTGTGGCGTCCAGCAACCGCGATCACAGGCGCGAGTCCACGGTTGGCTTTGGCGTCGCGCGAAAACGACATGACCGATTGCGCCGCTTGGCTAGTACCGCGTTTCACGAACAGAACGACTGTGCGCTCTGCCGAGAATCCTTTCTCGGCACCGGCTTCAGGACCGAGAAGGGATTCTCGGTCCAGCAATCGTAGTCGCGTTTCTTATGAA
>JAFGQA010000168.1 GCA_016935885.1 Phycisphaerae bacterium
AGGCGGGTGCCACTGGCAGCTTGCCTGCCAGTGTGGATGCCCCACGCGCCCACCGGAGAGACCGCACGGGCGGACAAGCCGCCCGTGACACCCAGAATCGAATGCCGCCGAAACTGTCACGGACCACGGATGCCCTACCGTTCAATAAGTCTCCACAGCTTTTGATGCTATGATCGGTTTTCCCATGACGCAAGCATCGCCCCTCCTGGTCTGGTCACCGGGGTCCGTGACAATCTCGGCTGGTGCCACTGGCAGCTTGTCTGCCAGTGTGGATGCCCCATGCGCCCACCAGAGAGACCGCACGGGCGGACCAGCCGCCCGTGGCACCCGGAATCGAATGCCGCCGGAGGTGTCACGGACCCTGCTCACCGTGCCAGCGGGCGAACGCCACTGGGGGCTCCAACCTCAACGCCGCCGACACGGCCACACGCCCAGAACCGAGGCTCGCGCCGTAGGCGGCGAACGCCTTGTCCGCGTCGGGGTCCGAGACAGTCTGGGCCGGTGCCACTGGCAGCTTGGGCGGGTGTCACTGGCAGCTTGCCTGCCAGTGCGTCCGTGACAGTTTAGGCCGGTGCCACTGGCAGCTTGTCTGCCAGTGTGGATGCCCCATGCGCCCACCAGAGAGACCGCACGGGCGGACCAGCCGCCCGTGGCACTCAGAATCGAATGCCGCCGGAGGTGTCACGGACCCTCCGCGTCGCTCCCGCCGCAGACTCGCTTGCCTCTTTCGCCGTCGACGTTATAGTATTCGCCGTCGTGTTCGCCGTTGGAGTCCCTGCACGACAGGCCGTCAAGAGTCGTGTCGTGACGGCTGCGGACGAATCTGCGAGGTCTTGCCATGGCAACCCGGGCTTTGTTTGGAGCCGCAAGGCAGTGCCAAAGCGACGCCATCGCCGCGTCCTCGGTCCATTCGTCCGTTACTTCTGTGCGTTTTCAGCATATCCTTGCGGCTACGGCCAAAGGTGACGTTGGGCGACCGTGTAGGAGGCAGTCTTCTGGAGAGGTGGCTGAGTGGCTTAAAGCAACGGTTTGCTAAACCGTCGTACGGGGTCAAACTCGTACCGGGGGTTCGAATCCCCCCCTCTCCGTTAGTCTCCTATTCAGCCAACCTGGCTCGGTGGTCGGATGCAGTCGTCGGTGACGAGGGCCGCCGATGTCAGGTAGTGCGGCGGAACACGAACCACAAGGTCCTGGGCACGGCGTTTGCGATGGCAATCCCCGAACGCTCGCCCGTCGTCCTCCGAGCGGTCCTGAGTGCTCACGCGACCGCACGTCTCCGACACCGGACCGCATCCAGGCCGCGTCGATGGTCATCGTGTGAACTTCGCCGCGATGGGCATCCTTCGACCGACGCCGAACGCGCGGCTGGTCACCTTCAGTCCTGTGGCCGCCTGCTTGCGCTTGTACTCGTTCAGGTCCACCATGCGGATAGTCCTTCGCACAACCGCTTTATCGAAGCCGCGGCCGATGATCTCGTCCGCGCTCTGCTCCTCCTCGATGTAGTGGTGCAGGATGGCGTCGAGCGTGTCGTATTCAGGCAGGCTTTGCTGGTCGTGCTGATCGGGTCGAAGCTCGGCGGACGGCGGCTTGGTGATCGTTGACTCGGGGATGACCTCGCGGCCAGACCGGGCGTTGTAGTACCGGGCCAACTCGTAGACCATCGTCTTCGGCACGTCGCTGATCACCGCCAGGCCGCCGCACATATCGCCGTACAACGTGCAATAGCCGACGGCCAACTCGCTCTTGTTCCCCGTCGTCAACAGCAGCCAGCCGAACTTGTTGGACAGGCTCATCAGGATGTTGCCGCGGAGCCGAGCCTGGATGTTCTCCTCGGTGACGTCCGGCGGCCGGCCCTCGAAGAACGGCGTCAACTGGCCCTCGACGACGTCGTGCATCTCCTTGATTGGGATCATCTTGAAGTCGATGCCGATGTTCGCGGCGAGCACCTGCGCGTCGGTGACGCTGTGGCCGCTGCTGTAGCGAGACGGCATCGCCACGCCGTGCACGCGGCCGGCGCCGAGGGCCTCAACGGCAATGCACGCCGTGACAGCCGAGTCGATCCCGCCGGACAAGCCGAAGACGGCCTCCTGGAAGCCGCACTTGTGAAGGTAGTCCCGTGTGCCGAGAACCAGCGCATCCCAGACGGAAGCAAGGGGCTCGGGATAGGGCTCGCGGCGGGCGTCTCGCGGGTCGTCCAGATCGACGACGAGCAGGTCTTCCTCGAAGGCCTTCGCCCGGGCGACCACGGCACCCTGTGCGTCGAACACGCAACTGGCCCCGTCGAAGATCAGCTCGTCGTTGCCCCCAACCTGGTTGACGACGATCAACGGGAGCCTGGTGGCCGCGGCTTGGCCGCCCAGGAGCGTCTCGCGGAATGCCTGCTTGTCCACATTGAAGGGCGACGCCGACGCGTTGACGATGACCTCCGCGCCGGCCCCGCTCAATTCCTCCATCGGGTTGCGATGGTACAGTTGCCGCTTGATGAGCCTCGGATCGTTCCACAGATCCTCGCAGATCGTGGCGCCGAGGCGAATCCGCTTGCCACCTAGCGTCAGCTCCACCGGCGCGGTCGCCTCGGCGGGCTCGAAATATCGCTCCTCGTCGAAGACATCATAAGTCGGCAATAGCGACTTGTGGGCTTCGGCCACGAGCCGCCCGTCTTGCAGCAAGGCCAGCGCGTTCCGCAGGTCCCGTCCGATGGCCGCCTCGTTGCGGCGGACGAAGCCGACCATCACGGCCGGCCCGCCGGTGGTGCCCTCGGCGAGCGCCTGGACGGCGGCGGTGTTGTCCTCGACAAACCGAGGCTTGAGCAGCAGGTCCTTGGGGGGGTAGCCGGGGACGGCCAACTCGGGAAAGACGACAAGTTGAGCCCCCGCCGCCCGGGCCTGGTCGATGAAGGTCCGGATTTTGCGGCAGTTGCCGGCGATGTCGCCGATCAGCGGGTTTGTTTGGGCCAAGCCGACGATCATGCCAGCGAGTATAGCGTCGGGCCTGTGCCCACAGTAGGGGGCGAAGGGGCCCGCAGATGCCTGGGGGTCCGTGGCACTTCCGGCGGCATTGGATCCTGGGTGCCACGGGCGGCTTGCCCGCCCGTGCGGTCTCTCCGGTGGGCACATGGGCATGCACACTGGCAGGCAAGCTGCCAGTGGCACCCGCCTGAACTGTCACGCACCCGGTGCCTGGAGCGCGTCCCGATAGACCATCTCGAAGGCGTGGCTCAGGTCTTCCAAGCCGGCGTGAATGCCGGGCCTGGCGCGCCCCGCTCGAAACGCGAGACTACCTGACCGAAAACGGAAGCAGAATTCGCCCTAAGGCAATACTGTACAAGAAGATATCGGAATAAGGACAGGCAACATCGCCTGATTTGAGGCCTTGTCACGGGGCGGTGGGCCAGTATATACTTGTTGATTGATAACGTGTTGATTGATAACGAGCAACACGCTGAAACGCCGGCACGCCAGTGGGGGGATGGAGGGTCTGACCGCTCGCAGACACCTGGTGGGGACCTAAAATGCAGAAGATCCGCGTGATGAACGGTGGCGGTCCCAAGCGAGGGAATCCCGTCGACCGGGGCTCGGGTCCTCCCCAGGGACCGGAAGCGGTTCTAGGTTCTGGTTGAGCGGAAGCGGCGTTGATCCTTGAGAGGAGTTGCCATGAATCGTTTGTTCCATTCTGGACGGATTCGGCTGTCTTGCGGAATCGCGATGGCGGCGGGCCTGCTCGTGACTGCGTTGGCGGGTCCGGCGTCCGGCGAGGAGCGCAAGTTCGTGGTGATGCTGGCCACCTCGCCCAAGTCAGCAGCGACGGCCGACACCGCTCCGCAGTTGCCCAACGTCAACGACATTTGGGACGCCTACTTCGACCGCGTGAAAGACCAAGGCCCGACCGAGGTCGACTCGTTCGCCGAGTACTGGTCTGAGATTTCCTACGGCAACGTCAGCGTCAGTGGCGACGCGGTTGGCTGGGTCGAGGTGCCTTGGCCCATCCTGCCGCAGGGGGACAACTTCAGCGTTCCCGACGATGCGGAGACGCTGGAGGGTTTGGAGCTTCCGTTCATCGACTTGAACCGCAACGGCATCCTCGATTCGGGTGGGGGCGAGGAAATCAACCAGTACGAGCAGATGCTCTACATCGACTACAACGGCGACTTGGACGGAACGGGATGGAATGGCGGCCCCGTGGAGCCTACGAGCGATATCCCCACGTCCGGCCTGGTCGATTTCGCCAACCACTTCAACGACGGGTTGGGCGTGTGGACACCGGGCGAGCGATTCCGCGACCTCGACGGCGATGGGAGGTATGACGCACTTCTAGAACCTACTCGGGACGGGTGGGGCACAGACATCAGCGATTGCTGCATCGCCAACGAAGGTTCCGGCTGCGACAATCCCGAATGCCAAGCGGCGGTTTGTGCGCAGATGGGGTCGTGCTGTGATCAGGAAGGAGACCCGCCGATACAAGGAGTATGGACTCAGGCGTGTGCGGACCTGGCCTTCGATCTTTGCACGGTACCAGACAGCGACCCGCCAATATCGATCTGCCAGGCGGAGTGCGAACAGGACGGGGAGATCGACTCGGGCGAGTTCTGCGATTTGGACAACGATGGCCAGTGGGATTTCCCCGAACCCTTCGAGGACTTCCTGGTCATCTACAACCCGGGGGCAACCTGATGTAAGCTCCGTTGGATCCGGTTGGATCCGAGTTATCGAAACACGAATGAGTCAAGCAGGGCTTGGGCAGAGGCGTACATTCGGGGCAATTATCCCGGCAACATCGGCACACTTGTCGAGTATGACGACGAAGGTTTTCCCATCGAGGGCTCCGGTAGCGGCTTCCTGGGGCGATTCGGCAACGGCAAGTACGACGGTCCTGACAAGTGGATCGAGGGGGCCGTCTCCGAGGACTCAGATGCGGGCACCAAGTTGCGGCAGCAGCCCGCGGGGGATATGTGGGTAGAGAGCGCGATCACGCCCGAGCCGGAGTGGTATGCAGACTGGTGGGAAGCATACTGGAACGACAAGCGGACGATCCTCGGCCTTGCGCCGGAGAAAGCGCCGGCGCCGCCGACGTGGAACCCGTTGATTCCCGATCTGGCGCGGTTCGATCCCACCGATCCCTCGGTTGGCGACGTGCCCGATACAACGGATCTCAGGGCGTTCAATCCGAACACCGGCGGCCCACACGCACGGGCGGAACCGGATCCGGCAAACCCCTGCATACCCGAACAAGATCCTGCAGATGGCTGCTTCGACCCCCCCCTGGAGCCCCGGAGCCTGGGGGATGGCCGCGGCCCTGACACCGACCAGGGGGATGTCCTGCCCGACACGAGCGACTCAAACAACGACGGCCGACCTGATTATTACGACGGGCCCGCCGAGTTCGATGACATGCCCTCCTCCATCTACCATGCGCGGAATACGTCGGGTCTGGGCTGGGCGCGCATCGATGGCGGAGTCACCTTGGACCGTTCGAGCGTGTGGGTAGATCGCACCCTTGGCAACGGAGGCGACGGTCGCCTGGGAGAGGTCACCTCCGCCAGTGCGTCGAACACGTCTCCTTACGGCCAGGATATCGGCGCCCATGATCCGGGCAATCCCAGCGGCCCCGACGGCATCATCCCGGCCGCCGGGCCTCTGGCCTACAACGTGCACGGGGCCAATGGTTGGGACGGGGGCAACGTGGCCAACCTCGAGTACATGACGTGGTTCAGGGAGCCTGCCACCTGGGAGACCGTGACGGGTATAGCCTATCGCTCCCCATCTAATCCAGAGACGCTTTACCTCGCCGAGGCGGGCGCCAACCGACTGCTTGCAATCAGTCGCACCGCGGCCAGTGAGTGGGCGACGAATTGGACCGAGGTCGGCTCGTTCGACCCAGACCCGGATGATGGGATAGATGTGAGCGTCAGGGTCCTGGCGTGGGATTCTGGTGGTTCCAAGTTGTACGGCGCCCGCACCTATCAGACATCGGCAAGTGCGTTGTTCGAGATTGACACGCAAACCGGTGCCGCGACGTACATCAACTCGATCGATTGGGGCGACGGCGGTGCTTACGTCCTGTCGGATATGGCCTTCGGCCGCCGGCCGGGCGAGAGCGAGGTCTCCCTGTACGCCTTGGTCAAGGATCTGATGGTTGGGGAGACACGGCTCTACACAATCGACGTCTCGACGGGCGCTGCAACGTTCGTCGTGCGGCTGGGTCAAGACGGCCTGATGCTGGGGGCTCAAGGTTTGTGCGTCGATCCCGTCGATCCGAACGTGTTTTACACCATCGACACGGCGTTTGGACGGCTGGCCACGATCGACTTCAGCGTCGATCCGGACAGCCCCGGCGCTCCACCGTACCTGAACTTGACACCGGTGAACCAAGATCCGGTGAACGAAGATATCGGAGTATGGTTTAACGTTCAGGCCATGACGTACGTCCCGCCAGTCGGCGGAGCCCCCCGCGCCTTGCTTGGCATGGACCTAAGCGACCAGTTGATCTCAATCGAGTGGTTCTTAGTCGAGGACGTTGAGACGGCCGTGCCGCTCAACTTGGGATCCTTCGGGATTGCACAGGCTCGCTCCGCGGCGCTGAGAGGGGACCACAACCTCGATGGCTTGCTGGACATGGGTGAAATGCGCATTGCCGGAACTGAAAACTACGTGATCGACGCGAACGATTTCACGACCAACGATGGCGGCCCGTTCGGCCACTATCCGTTCAACCGTAAGCGGCTGACCGAGGACGTCGTTGCGGCGCTGGACGAGAGTGTCGACTGGGATGCGCTGCTGATGTCCGGCCCCACTGATGATTTCCTTCATTCGACGATCATTCTTCCGGCTGGTTTGTATCGCGACGGCCTGGCCGCCGGGGGGCGCGGGCTGTTCCAGCTTCCGGCGCCGGCGATGAATGTCCCCATTCAAACCCGCGATACGCCCACTCCCTTCCCGACGATTCTGTTCTCCGATTTTGCCACCGCCTTGGGTGGAACGGGCGAGGATGGCATGCCCATCGAGGACCGGACCTATGCCAAGGCCCTGATGTCCCACGAATGGCTTCACGTTTGGGAGGGGTATCCCGACCTGTATGACTACGACGAGTACATCAGTGGCATCATCAACCACCCGGTCGGCGCCTGGGACATCATGTCGGGAGCCTGGGTGCATCCCTGCCCCGTTCTGAAGGAGGGCTTCCGGGGCTTCTTCCTCGGCAAGTCGCGGCTGGGGACCGACCACGCGCCCTGGATCCAGGTACGCAAGCTGAGGAGCGAACTCGAACCCATGGAGGAGAGCGAGGTCATCATCCCAGACTACGCCTTCAACCGGACCGATGCCGTCTTCTACTTCGAGAACCGCGAATATCCCGGAGAACGCTTCTACTTCTGGCGGGTCACTCAGCTCGATCCATCGGATCCGAACGAGGTCAATTTCTCGCGATACGGGCCATCCGAAGGCATCATGATCATGCACACCGATTTCGGTGACAACCCCGAGGGCATGCCGTTGCAGCAGCGGATGGGCACCCACTTCGCCTACAACATCATCCAGGCCGACGGACTCCAGCAACTGGAGAACGGCGAGAACTACGGCGATGCCGGTGATCCGTTCCCCGGTTCGACCGGCAGGACGACGTGGAACGCCGACACAGACCCGAATTCCCGGTGGTGGGGACAGGAACGAAGCGGCATATCGATCACGAACGTCGAGGAACACATGGATTACTCGGTGGTGACCTTCCTGTGGGAACCTCAACTCGTGCCCTCGCTCAAGTTCATCAACCCGCCGGCAGGGAGCGTGGTCGACGGCAGTTATGTGATTCGGTACGAGGCGTTCGACCACTACGCCGGTACGACCATTCAGTTCTACTGGGACAGCGATGACACCGGCTACAACGGCACCCCATCCGGGACGCCCGACGCCAAGTCGGTGCCCGGCATTGCCGAAGGCACGCACTTGGTCCCCGTCGCCGATCTTCCTGGCGACGGCGTGTACTACTTCTACGCCCAGTTGATGCCCGGCCAGGGGATAGACGGCAAGTGGGAGCAGGCCGTCTCTGATCCGCAGGCGATCCTCACCAACATAGGGGAGGGCGCCATCGACGGCTTGACGGTGGATCTTAACACGTCCAAACTCGAGCGATTCTCGATCACCTGTATCGATGACGACGTTCCAGGCCAGGAGCTGTGGAAGGTCGAGGGGTCGTTGTCGGGCGTCCACCCCAACGCAATCACGAACCAGCCGTACACCTTGGCGAACGACGGCGAGGTGGAGTTCACGATCGATTGGACCGGCATAAGTGATTCAGATGCCAACGTCTACACACAGGGGGGCAAGTACTACCTGACCGACGCCAACGCCAGCTTCCCGGCCAGCGAGTTCAATCAGGGTGACATGGTGCGGATTATCGGTGGCACCGGCGCAACGACCGGGTTCTACACGATCCTCTCCGTGCTGGATCTGAATAGCAACGGCACGGCGGAGACGCTGCAACTGAGCACAAACCCCGGCAATTCCGGCGGTGCCGGCAACGTGGTCTATCGCGTCCACAGCTTCACCGACGGTAGCCGGACCGGTGGCAAGCCGGACAGGTTCTGGTTCATCACCACGGGCATGACGGGATACAGCAGTCCTGTCCAGATTCTGAACGGACAGGTCGTGCCAAGGACGGCGCCGGTGATCGTGGTCACCTACCCCAACGACGCAACGAACCCTCATCGTCGCGTGCCGTTGTTGGTCCGCTTTAACGCCTCGCAGTCGCTGGACGAATTCGGACGCGAGAACGGCAACTTGGCCTACGAGTGGGATTACGGCGACGGCAGCACGGGAACGGGGGTCATTGTCGAGCACACCTACAATCCCTATCAGAGCGGTTTCGCGGCTGGCGTAACGGTGACCCTCACGCTTACGAACCCCCTGACCGGCGCCACCGCAACGGAGAAGGTGGAAATCGTCGTCCACGAGGGTGACGCGGATGACGATACGGTCGTTGACAGTGTTGACAACTGTCCGAATACGCCCAACCTCAATCAGGCAAACAGCGACGGCGATAGTCACGGCGATGCCTGTGACAACTGCCCATTCATCACAAACGAGGGCCAGGAGGACGTCGGCGATGGCGACGGCGTCGGTGATGCCTGCGACCCGGACTACGATGGCGACGGCGTCTTTGAAGACGGCAACGGCAGTGGGATTGCCGGTGACAGCCCTTGCACGGGCGGCAACATCTATAATTGTGACGACAACTGTCCGATGGTGCGGAACCCCGGCCAGGAGGATGCCGATCGCGACCTGCGTGGCGACATCTGCGACAACTGTCCGGAGGACTTCAACCCACCTCAGGTGGACAGCGACAGTGACGGTTTGGGTGATGCCTGCGATGATTGTCCGAACGATCCCGAGAATGACGTCGACGGCGATGGCGTCTGCGGCGATGTTGACAACTGCCCGGACGACTTCAACCCCTGGCAGGAGGATACCGATGGGGATGGCCGCGCAGATGCTTGCGATGATTGTCCGTACGATACCGAGAACGACGCCGATCGCGACGGGGTCTGTGGCGACATCGACAACTGTCCCAAGAAGGCCAACCCGCTACAGGAGGATGCCGATAACGACGGGGCGGGCGACGTCTGCGATGTGTGTCCGAAAGATCCCCAGGATGACGCCGATAGCGACTTGGTCTGCGGCGACGTCGACAATTGCCCGACCGTCTTCAACCCGATTCCAGCTGGCCAGGAGACGCAGCGCGATGCCGACGCCGACGGCATTGGTGATGCCTGCGACAACTGTCCGATGGTCGTCAACCCGAATCAGTTCGATGCTGACAAGGACGGCGTCGGCGATCTCTGTGACAATTGCCCCTTCGCGGTCAACGCCAGTCAGGAGGACAGCGATGGGGACGGTTTCGCGGATGCCTGTGACAACTGCCCCGATTTGTTCAACCCGGACCAGTTGGATAACGACAACGACGGGTACGGCAACGTGTGTGATGGTTGTCCAAACGACGTCGGCAAGATCGAGCCCGGCTTCTGCGGCTGTGGCATTCCCGACATGGATCGGGACGGCGATGGCGAGCCCGATTGCATGATCTTCGGTCCGCCGGCTGAAGGTGAGCAGGACACCGACGGCGATGGCATGCCTGACAGGCTCGACGGCTGTCCGAAGGACCCGCGCAAGGTCACGCCGGGCGTTTGTGGCTGTGGCCTGGCCGACCTGGACAGCGATGCCGATGGCATCTTCGATTGCCAGGACAACTGTCCCAGCGTGCCCAACACCTTACAGAAAGACACGGACCTTGACGGCCTCGGCGACGCCTGTGATTCGTCACCAGGTGCCCCCGCGGGCGACCTTACGCCAAACCCGTTCTTTGGCTGGTGCGGTTTGGGCAGCGCCTCGTCCATGCCCTTCATGATCCTGAGTTGGGGCTGGATGAAGGCCGGGGTCCGTCGCAGGCAACACCGGAGGAGAAACTAGCCACCGGCACGGCGTGGTAGCAGGTTGCAGATCGTCGTCAGACGGTCGCTGACTGATGAGATCTTCTCGGTCCCCGGTACGCTGGTCCCGGGGGCCGTTCTTTGCACCCGTGGTGCGGTGTCAGGAGGCAGAATCCATGCGTCACCGAATACGTGTTGTAGCATCGGTTGTTGCGGTTCTTGCGCTGCTATCGGCTGGCGGCGTGGATATGGTGGTGGCTCAGTGCGAGCCCTTCGAGGCGGCCAAGCTCCTCGCGTCCGACGGCGACAGGCTTGACCACTTTGGCCACGCCGTGGGTGTGTCGGGCAACGTGGCCGTGGTGGGGGCACCCGCCGCCGGCCAGGCGTACGTCTATCGCTTCACCGGCTCCATTTGGATCGAGGAGGGCATCCTCAGCGGCTCGCCGACCGAGGACTGGCACTTCGGCCAATCTGTGGCTGTCGATGGCGACACCATCATTGTCGGCGAGCCCTTCGCCGACAGCCACACCGGACGGGCGTTTGTCTTCCGGTATGCCGGCTCAACCTGGGCGCAGGAAGACATCTTGATGCCCTCGGACACCTTGATGGACATTGAATTCGGCATGTCCGTGTCCGTCTCCGGCAACGTCGCCGTGATGGGCGCGTGGCTAGACGAGGAGAACGCGAGTGACGGGTTGTGCGACTCCGGCGCCGCGTACGTCTTCCGACGCACCGGTTCCGTGTGGGCCGAGGAGGCCAAGCTGCTGGCGTCCGACCGCGAGTGCGATACCGTGTTTGGCTTCGCGGTGGCGGTCGATGGCAACGTCGCGGTCATCGGGGCACATCTCCACGACGACGAGCAGAATGGTGAGAACTCCGGCGCCGCGTACATCTTCCGCTACAACGATGCTAATGCGGAGTGGGTCGAGGAAGCCAAGCTTCTCGCCTCCGCGAGTTCGGCGAAGCCGGATGACTTCTTCGGTTACTCCGTGGATATCTCCGGCAGCAGCGTCGTGATCGGAGCGGTCCACGGATCTGGCGCGGACTATAGCTCCGGCTCGGCGTACGTCTTCCGCCGTTCGGGCACGAGCTGGACAGAGAGTGCCTTGCTGGCAGCCGATAACGGCAGCATGAGCGACGAATTCGGCGTCTCCGTGGGAATCTTCGGCGACGTGGCCGTGGTTGGTGCGTGGGAGTACGAAGACGGCATCAGTGACGATCACTCGGGCACCGCGTATATCTTCGGCATCCAGGATACGGGTTGGGCCCAACAGGCGCAACTGCGGGCCAGTGATGCGGATGGCGGCGACTACTTTGGCGCCGCCGTGGCCGTCGACGGCGACCTCGGCGTGGTTGGGGCGAGGGAGGACCTCGTCGGCGATGCCCTGACGGGCTCGGCGTACGTCTTCACCGGCCTGGCCGACTGTGCTCACACGATCACCGACTGCAACAGCAACGGTGTCCCAGACGTTCAGGACATCGCCAACGGCACGAGCGAAGACTGCAACGAGAACGGCGTTCCCGACGAATGCGACATCGCCGACGGCACGTCGGAGGATGCGAATGGGAACGACGTTCCCGATGAATGCGATCCCAAGGACTGCAACGAGAACGGTATCCCCGACGAGGAAGACATCGCCAGTGGCACGAGCCAGGACTGCAACGACAACGATGTTCCGGACGAGTGCGACATCACGGATGGAACGAGCCTGGACGTGAACGACAACGGGATTCCCGACGAGTGCGATCCCGATCCCGGCCTTGTCCTCCGGATCACGCGGCACCCCAGAAACCAGGAGGTTGTCTGTGGGGGCGTAGCCACCTTCACCGTCGGGGCTACGGGCATTGGGCTGAGGTACCAATGGTACGTCAATGGCTTCCCCTTGAAGGGGGCCACGGGACCCGAATTGACCATGCCGTGGATCTCTCCTGGTAACGACGGAGATCGAGTTCATTGCGTGGTCACCAACCTGTATGGAATCAGTGCCACGAGTGCGGTCGTCAGCATCACGGTGACCGAAGCCTTGGCCTCCATCACACCAGTCGATGACGAGCTCATCACTTGCGGCCAGTCGTACACCAAGGAGCTGAATATCGCCAACGAATGGTGCGCTGGTGACGTAACCTGGAGCATCGTGCAAGGACCGGCCGGGGCAGCAGTTGACGACTGGGGCGTTGTGCGGTGGACGCCGGCGATCGTGCGCGGCCGCTCAGTCGTCCTCGATGTGGCGGCCACCAACATGGCGGGAACCACCTTGTCGAGTTGGGAGCTGACCTTCGATGATCAACTGATCGAGGATTGTTGTGAGGGTTGCCCCCTGGACGAAGACGACGATGGCGTGCCCTATTGCTATGACAACTGTCTGAAAGCAGGCAATCCCGACCAAGCGGACGCCGATGGGGACGGATTCGGCGACGCCTGCGACGGTTGTCCCAACGACCCCGATAAGCTCGAGCCAGGCGTCTGCGGCTGTGGGGTGGAGGAATATCTCCATGATGGTGACAACGACGGTGTGGTCGACTGCAAGGACGGCTGCCCGAACGATGGGAACAAGATCGATCCAGGCGTTTGCGGCTGCGGTACACCGGACACCGACCTGGACGGCGACGGCGTCTTCGATTGTCTGGACAACTGTCCCCTCACCGCAAACCCAGACCAGGCCGACGCTGACCAGGATGGCATCGGCGACGCCTGCGAACCACTGGCGCCCCAGCCCAATGGCGGGCCTGGTCCCAGCCCGGTTCCGGTCTGGAATGGCTGCGCCACGGCCAGTGCTTCGGTTCTGCCCCTCCTGTTAGCAAGCTGGGTTTGCATGAAGGCCGGTGTCCGCCGCCGAAGACGCCGCGACAGGAGCTAAAGCACTCTAAGCTTGAAATCGCCTATGCCGCCGACGCCGATCCGAACCGCGACCGTGAGGGAGCGGTCAGCGTTCACCCTTGAAGAACGTCGGCAGAC
>JAFGQA010000169.1 GCA_016935885.1 Phycisphaerae bacterium
GATGCACCTGTGGCACCGCCGTCTCGGCGGTGGATTCACGGGCTTTGGCGCCCGTGCCACAGTCACAGGCAAGCGTGAACTGCTCTATTGACTTCAGATGTTCCATCACTTCCCGTTGGGACTATACGTCTCACGTCAACGTCCAGTCAACCGACCTTGCATCCAAGCGGCCCCCGCCACTCGACCTTCGGCGCGCAGAAAACAGGGCCGCCGTAGTATCGGTCGGCCCTGTTTCGGTTCCGTGCTGCCAAGAAGCTGTCGCAGGGTCCGTGACAGTTTAGGCGGGTGCCACTGGCAGCTTGGCTGCCAGTGTGTATGCCCCATGCGCCCACCGGAGAGACCGCACGGGCAGACAAGCCGCCCGTGGCACCCAGAATCGGATGCCGCCGAAACCGTCACGGACCCGCTGTCGCACGCAAGGGGCTGTTTGCGTTACCGCGCGGAGGGCGGTTCGCTCGACGCCCAGCTATGATCCGCGGCCGGGTTGGGGTTGAGCCTTCTTTGGCGTCTTGAGCATCAGGCCCAGCAGGGCGGCGACAAGGCAGGCAATGCCGGCGATGATGAACGGCGTCTTCCACGGGTCGGCGCTAACTGTACCGGCCTCGGCCGCGGCCTCAGCCGCGTCCTTGAAGTATGCGGCGACTTTCGGGCCGGCGATTCCCGCTACGCCGTAGGCTAAGAAGACCCACGGGTAATTCGTGCCGACGTTCTTGTTCCCGAAGAAGTCCGCCGTGGCCGCCGGGAACAGGGCGAAATTCCCGCCGAAATTGAACCCAATGATGCACGCCCCGACGATCAGACCGATCTCGGTCACGCCGACCTTAAAGAACGCCAACATCATGATTCCTTGAATCAGACACATCAAGAACAAGGCCAGCTTTCGGCCGATCTTGTCGGAGACCGTTCCCCAGATGATGCGCCCGAGGCCGTTGAGAATGGCGTACGCAGCCATGGCGTGACCTGCGATGATGCCGGCCTCCTTGATCTGCTCCTCGGCGGTACCCCCCGTGACCACGCCGTTGGCCCGCAGACTGTCGATCCCAAACAGCCTGATGCAGTAAATGACCATCAGCCCGGCCAATGCAGACCCGATGAACATAAGCAACAGGCCCCAGTACTGCGGCGTGCCTGCCATTCGGCCTGCGGTGAGGTTAAGCGCGCCGCTGGCATGGGCGGCGCCGGCGGTTGCGTCAGGATTCCATCCGGCCGGCTTCCAATCGGCGGGTGGATTGACCATGACGATGCTGCCCAACAGCACCAGCACGAGGAAGGCAATGCCGTATATGACGAAGACGCTTTGGACACCCGGCAGGCCGAAGACGTGGGTGGTATTCAGAAGCCCGCCGAACCAACTTCCAGCCAGTTCGACCCAGATGGTCGCGCCGAAGCCAAAGCCGGCCACCGCCAGACCGGTGATCATGCCCTTCTTGTCGGGGAACCACCTTACGCCGACAGCGATCGGCACGACGTAAGCCAGCCCGATTCCGGCCCCACCGATGAAGCCGATGCAAACCAGTTGCGCCACGAAGCTGTCGCCCAGGAACCCACCCAGAATGTAGCCCACGCCCAACACGATGCCTCCAACGGCGGCGACGACGCGTGGCCCAGACTTGGCTTGCCAACGCCCGGCAAAGAGCATCACGAAGGCAAACGTGGCCAAGCCGGCGGAGAAGATCCAGGCAGTCTGCGTATTGGAGAAACCGTAGCCACCATCCGCCATTTCCAGTTTCTTCGTAAACACGCTCCAGGCGTAGATCGCGCCAAGGCACAATTGGATGAGAATCGCCCCGACGACAACAAGCCAACGGTTCATGACCTGGTGCGAACTCGTCGCGGAAGCGGCTGCTTTGCGTGCGTTACCTTCGTTGCTCACTGTGGTGTTCTCCTGTTGAAACCGCTAAGCCGGTGTTGAATGAATGAGAACGCGAGACCTCGCGCCATCAGGGCCGCGACGGGCTGAGGCGTTGGCGGTCGTGCCCGCGCCGACACGGCCACCACGCTGTTTGCCTTAGTGCAAACACAGACATCCGGCGGACGGAGCGTGCTCCTCCCGCCATGAGGGAGGCATTGTGGCCATGAAGGAGGCAGTGGGCAAGGGGCGTGCCACAGTAAATCAGTGCGTGAGTAAGGGGCATGGATCAGAGCCCGTTTGGCGGGTGGCACTGGCAGCTTGCCTGCCAGTGTGCGTGCCCCATGCGCCCACCGGAGAGACCGCACGGGCGGTCAAGCCGCCCGTGGCACCCAGAATCGAATGCCGCCGGAAGTGTCACGGACCCGTGAGTGTGCTGCGTGCATCCGAGCCCATTTGGCGGGTGGCACTGGCAGCTTGCCTGCCAGTGTGCGTGCCCCATGCTCCCACCGGAGAGACCGCACGGGCGATCAAGCCGCCCGTGGCACCCAGAATCGAATGCCACCGGGAGGATCGTCAAGGCGTTTGCCCACACACGACTTGGTGCGTGAATTCACGCAGTCGTGATTCAGGACGGATTCCTGCCCGCCCAACGGCAAGCCGAGGCCCATCGACCGTGCTTCTCCGTCACACCTCTCCTTTGAGCCTTCGGGTCATCAACTCACTCAGCGTGGCAATGACCTCCTTGCCCTCGAACAAGACGCCGTGAACCGCCTCCGTGATGGGCATCTCCACATCGTGACGCTTGGCCAATTCGTACACGCTCCGTGTGGTCGGGATACCTTCGATCACGTAGGGGGTGGAGGTAATCACTTCTTCCGCTGTCTTGCCATTGCCGATGTGCTCGCCGGCGGTGCGATTGCGGCCAACGGGAGAGATGCAGGTCGTCACCAAATCGCCAAGTCCGGCAAGGCCGGAGAACGTCTCGCGTCTGGCACCCATAGCGATGCCCAGGCGGGTGATTTCGGCGAGTCCTCGGCTGAGCACGGCAGCCTTCGCGTTGTCGCCGGCCTTCAGGCCGTCCACGATGCCCGCGGCAAGGGCGATGATGTTCTTGGTGGCGCCGGCGAGTTCGACGCCGAGCAAGTCGGTGTTGGTATAGACGCGGAACCACTGTGATGAGAAGGTCTCCTGAACCAGCCGGGCCAGCGATTCGTCCTCGCTGGCTGCCACGATCGTCGCGGGCAGGCAGTGGGCCAACTCGGCCGCGACGCTTGGGCCGCTCAGGGCCACCAGGGCAGCCGTGCCGACGACGTCGGCGATGATCTGCGTCGGCCGTAACAGGGTCTCGTTTTCAATGCCCTTTGAGACGCTCGCAACTGGAACGCCCTTCGGCCAATACGGCGCGATCTTCTCCCACACGCCGCGAACATACTGGCAGGGCACCGCCGAGACGACCAAATCCGCGCCGTGGAAAACCGCGTCCGGATCGGTGGTGAAGGAAACCCGATCAGGTATTCTGAGCCCTGGGAGATAGCGGCGATTCTCCCGAGTGGCCTTCATGGCCTCGATGTTCTCGCGGAAGATGCTCCACAGCCGGACATGGATGCCACGATCGGCCAGCATGACGGCACACACCGTCGCCATCTGGCCATCGCCGATCATTGCAACCTGTTCTACCATCATGCGGCATTAGACACGCAGGCGACACACGCTGCAACCGGACCCCGTAGCGACGACCTCCTCCCGGGTCCGTGACGCTTCCGGCGGCATTCGATTCGGGTGCCACGGGCGGCTTGTCCACCTGTGCGGTCTCTCTGGTGGGCGCACGGGGCATGCACACTGGCAGACAAGCTGCCAGTGGCACCCGCCTGCACTGTCACGGGCCCCCTCCTTCCTTCACTCGCGAGTTGCTGTTCCCCGTTCGCCCAGCCTTGACACCTTCGGCAACAGCGGCTCGAATCCGAATGGGCCCAGCAGCCCGTGGCGAAAGGGAAAACAGCGATTCGGAAACGCCGTTCCTGACTGTGAAAACCACCGGCGAGACGCCGGTGCCACAGTTTTGCCACGGGCTGCTAGCGAGGGATGGCCCGGCTTGGGGCGCGCGGCCGATGACCAGTTTGTCTAACACTGATGGGCGTCCGACGATCACGGAGCGGCTGGTCCTCCTCGCCGTCGCTAGCTTTGTCTACGTCGGCCTGCCCCATTTGGGCAGGGAGACCGGGCGGCCGCCCGTCCACTTCCCTCAACTCGCCGAGGCCTTCCTCCACGGCAAGTTGAGTATCGAGATGCCACCCGAATCCGGGCTGCGAGATCTCAACGAACTGATCCCGGCGGCACCGCCCGCCTCCTACTACTGCCCGTACCCTCCCTTGCCGGCGGTGCTGCTCATGCCGTGCGTTGCGATCCTCGGGCCCGCGGCGAACGTAGACGTCGCATGCCGCATCGTGAGCGTTCTGAACGTGCTACTGTTCGGCGCGTGCTTGTGGCGCCTTCCTCGCCGGCTTGCCCTGCCACCATTGGAACCGGCGGCGCGGGTTGCGTTCACCTTGTTGTTTGCCTTTGGCACGGTCTGCTGGCACAACGCGGCAATGGGAGGCGACTGGCACTTCGCCCACGCCGTCGCCTTGGCCGCGATGCTGTTGGCCCTGCGGGAATTCCTGGCGGGCAACCGGCCATTCGTGGTCGGCTGCCTCGTCGGACTGGCAGTCCTGACGCGTCCCACGGCGGCGCTGACGGGGCTTTTCTTCGCCATACCTTTGATCCGTGCTCGCCAAGTGCCGGGGCTCGTGAAGCTGACGGCGGCGCCCGCCGCCGCCGTCTTTCTGCTGGCTCTGTACAACCATGCTCGATTCGGAAGCCCGACGGACTTCGGGTACGACAGAATGCTCCTCCAGGGTGCAGGAGGGCAGTTGATGGAACGGTATGGTCAATTCCATCCACACTTTGTGCCTCGGAACGTATTCTGGTTCTTCCTGGCGCCGCCGTGGCCGCTTCGGGAGGCGCGTTTTCCGTTTCTTGGATATGACCCGCGGGGACTGAGCCTGTTTCTCGCCTCGCCCGCGATGGCGTACGCGCTGCTGGCACTACGCCGCCGCTGGCACCGTGCCGAGGTCCGGGACGCACTCGCCGGCGTGGCCGCGTGTCTGGTGCCACTGCTGCTTTACTTCAATACGGGCTACTGGCAGTTTGGCCATCGCTTCTCGATGGATTATCTGCCCCTATTGATGCTGCTCGTTGTCGGAGGCGTGGGCGCTCGACCGAGCCGGCTTGCGTATGGGCTCATCACGGCATCGATCGCCATCCAAGTTGTCGGCGTGTTGCTCGACCCTGTGACGCGGTTGCAATTGTGCGGCGCCGTGCTATGTTGACAGGTGTACTTCCAGAGGAAACCGCGAGCGATCGAGGTGCCGGTTATGTTCGATCCATTGTTAAACCTGAGCACACTGCTTGGCATGTTCCTGGACCTGGTGGGTAGCACGGTCGCTGCTTTTCTCCTCCCGGTTGGCAGCCTGCTCGTTTACCCTGTGCTCAGCATTCTTCAACTGTTTTCGTGATGAAGGAGGGTGTGGGCGTCATCATGCCGGCCGGCGCGCAGCCGTTCAGCGCGACCGCGCGACTGCGGCCGGATGGGTGACCTGCCTGGATGACGAGCACTGCCCGTCAGGAGCAAAACATGATGACCGGAAGGGCACATACCATTCACCTCATATCGGACGGAACCTGCCGCACGTGCGAGCGGGTGGTTCGATCGGTATTGATCCAGTTCGAAGACATCGACGTCGCATTGGTCTGGAAGACGAACGTCCTCCGAGCGGAGACGGTATGGAACGCGATCAAAGATGCAGCCGACGCCGGCGCCATCGTCTTCTATACGCTTGTCGCCGAGGAAACTCGGGCGGCGATTCGGGAAGCGGCCCAACAGCACATGGTGCCGGTCGTGGACATCTTGGGACCGGTGTTGGTGAGCATGTGTGATCTGTTCAACAGCCCGCCGTCGGCAAAGCCGGGCGTGTTCCACGAGGCGCACAAGGAACAGTTCGATCGGATCGACGCGGTCGAATACACCCTTAACCATGATGATGGTCGCGCGATCGAGGAGCTCTCCGAGGCGGACGTGGTCCTGGTGGGGGTCTCGCGAGCCTGCAAGAGCACCACGTGCTTTTACTTGGCGTATCGGGGCATCCGTGCCGCGAACGTGCCGCTGTTCCCAGACACCGACCCCCCGCCCGAGCTTCTGAACCTCGACACGAAGCGGGTCATCGGTTTGACGGTTAACCCGCACCGTCTGCGGAGCGTTCGAGAGGCCAGACTCCGCCGTTGGGGGATGGACCCGCTGGATGAGTATGCGGACAAAAGAGAAATCGGCCGAGAACTCAGGCTGACGAACGAACAGATGGCCAAGCACGGTTGGCGGATCATCGACGTATCCTACAAGGCGATTGAAGAGGTGGCCCTGGAGGTGAGACAGTCGCTCAAGGAGGCGGGGATCGCGGTGGGCGAGCGAGAATCTCCGACGCAGCCGGACGGGTGATGCCATCCGTGCCACACAAGAACGAGGTCCATAGGTATCGCGCAGGAGTAACTTGATCGATTGCACACCTGGCTGGCCCGCCGGCTGGCCGTTTGGCGGACCTGCCCGCGGGCAGGCGGGTCAACCGCTTCCGTTATCCCTGCGCGACGCCTCAGTCAGACACCTTCCTCAAAGGGTCCCATCCAGACACTCGATGACCGTGATGGCCGCCCCGTTGACGACCTCCTCCACATCGCATGACGGATGCAGCACGTTGATCGGCTTGCTAAAGCCGAGCGTGAGCGGCCCGATCGACTCGGCGCCTCCGATGCGGTGGAGCAGCTTGGCGGCGGCATTGCCGGCGGCCAGGTTAGGGAAGATGAGCACATTTGCCGGCCCCTTCAACTCGCAGAACGGGAAGGTGCTCTCCTGAATCGAAGCACATACGGCGGTATCGGCCTGCATTTCGCCTTCGATGCAGAGGTCTGGATCGGTCTGGCGGACGATTTCCACGGCGCGGCGAACCGCCTCGGCCCGTGGAGAATGGACGCTGCCGAAGTTGCTGAACGACAGCATCGCGACGCGCGGCGTGTGGTTGAAGTACCTTGCGACCGACGCGGACATCAGCGCCGCTTCCGCAAGATCTTCCGGCGTGGGGTCGATCTGGGTGGTGCAGTCGGCGAGGAAGAACACGTCGCTTTTGGTTAAAATGACGAACAGGCCGGAAACGCGCCGGACGCCTTCGCGCAGTGCGATGACTTGCAAGAGGGCCTGCATGACGAAAGGATGGCTGCGACTGACGCCGGCGACCATGCCGTCCACCTGACCAAGATCGAGCATGAGGGCCCCGAGCCAGTCAGGACGCCCCGCGTAATACCACGCGTCAGGCCACGTGAGACCCTTCCGCTTGCGCTTGTCGTACAGGTGCTTGGCAAGTACTTCGCGACCGGGGTGGTTCTTGGGGTGGATGATCTCGACGTCGCCCAGCTTGACACCCAACTCTTCCGCCCTGCCTCGAATCAGGGCCGGATCGCCAAGCAGCACGGGCTTGGCAAGACCTTCGTCTTGCAGGATGGGCACGGCGCGGATGATCCTGTCGCTCTCGCCGTCGGAGAAGACGATGCGCTTGCCGCTGCCCTTGGCCCGACTGCGGATCTGCCCCATGAATTCCTGTGAGCGGGACTGCGACGCTTCGAGGCGCTCGCGGTAGGCCTGCTTATCAGTCATGGGCAGGCGAGCCACGCCGGACTTGACGGCCGCCTCGGCCACCGCCGAGGCCTCCCAGGTCAGGACACGCGGATCGAACGGCTTGGGGATGATGTAGTCCGGACCGAACTGGAGGCGCTTCAGCCCGTAGGCGCGCAGGACGGAATCGGGCACGTCCTCCCGAGCCAGATCGGCCAGGGCCTTGCTGGCGGCAAGCTTCATCTCTTCGTTGATCTTTCGGGCGCGAACATCGAGGGCGCCCCGGAAGATGAACGGGAAACCGAGGACGTTGTTCACCTGGTTGGGGTAATCGCTGCGCCCCGTGGCCACGATGGCATCGGGGCGGGCGGCCTTGGCCACGTCTGGCATGATCTCCGGCGTGGGGTTGGCCATCGCGAAGATGAGCGGCTTGGGGGCCATGGTCTTGACCATCTCGGCGGTGACCAAGCCGGCGACGGAGACGCCGGAGAAGACGTCCGCACCCTTCAACGCGTCGGCGATCGTCCGAGCGGACGTGTCCACGGCGAACTCGGCCTTGATGGGAGTCATGCCTTGTTCGCGCCCCTTGTAGATTACGCCCTTGGAGTCCACCAAGGTCAGGTTCTCCGGCTTGACGCCGAGGGCGATGTAGAACTTCGCACAGGCGATGCCTGCCGCGCCGGCACCGCTCATGACGACGCGGACGTCTTCGAGCTTCTTGCCCGTTAGCAGGCAGCCGTTGACCAAAGCGGCGCCGGAGATGATGGCCGTGCCGTGCTGGTCGTCGTGGAAGATGGGAATATCCATCAATTCCTGGCAGCGTTGCTCGATGTAAAAGCACTCGGGCGCCTTGATATCCTCGAGATTGATGCCGCCGAACGTCGGCTCCAGGCGACAAACCGTCTCGATCACCTCGTCGGGGTCCTGTGTGTCGATCTCCAGGTCGAACACGTCGATCCCCGCGAATCGCTTGAACAGAACGCCCTTGCCCTCCATGACCGGCTTGCCGGCCAACGGGCCGATGTTGCCCAATCCCAACACCGCCGTGCCGTTCGAAATCACCGCGACCAGGTTGCCACGCGAAGTGTACTCGTAGCACTTGTCCGGGTCTTTCTGGATTTCCAGGCAAGGCGCGGCAACACCCGGCGTGTAGGCGAGTGACAAGTCTCGCTGCGTAACGCACGGCTTGGTCGCAACGACTTCTATCTTTCCCGGGGTGGGAATCGAATGATACTCAATGGCTTCTTTGTTGAGATCCATCAGGTGCTCCACAACAGGTGCTATAACACGTGCTCATCCATCTACATTCTCACACATGGCGATCGCGATGCTTCAACGCGGTATTGTGGGCGTTCCGCCGAAGGCGTGCAAGCGTCCCCGAATCCAGCTTCGCCGGCTTGGCCCACGTCAGCCACCTGGCACGCGCGGCGGGTGGCACTGGCAGCTTGCCTGCCAGTGTGCATGCCCCATGCGCCCACCGGAGAGACCGCACGGGCGGGCAAGCGGCCCGTGGCCCCCAGACTCCAATGCCGCCGGAAGTGTCACGGACCCTCGTCGACTTGGCCGACGTCAGCCACCTGGCGCGGGCGGGCGTTTGGCGATCACCCCCCGAGCACGCAACGCTGACATGATCAAATCGACCGTTGCCTCCACCGAGAACCGCTCCATGTTGACGACCAGGTCCTGGACCGTCTCGTCCGCCAGCCCAACGTGGAAGTGATTCCGCACGAATCTCTCCCTTTCCTCCTCGATCTGCTCCACTTCCCGGGCCACCTTCTCCACCGGCAAGCCCTTCAGCCTGGCGTAGCTCTCCAGGCAGAATGCCCTCGGAGCGGTGAGCCTGACTCTCAGTCCGATGTCCCGTGGAAGAAACAGGTGCGTCGCCCTGCCGACGAAGATGGCATGACCCTGCCGGGCAATGGAAAGCACGGTCGACGTCAGCCGACGAAAATAGTCGTCTTTGTCCAGTCGCCCGAGCGTCAGGCCCCGCATGAAGCCCTCCAGCCATCCGATGTCACGACCGTCCAGGTTGTTGTACAAGCGACGCCGATAGTCGTCGTTACCCGCCATCGCCTGCAGAATCTGCTTGTCGAACAACACCCATCCAAGCCTGTCGTGCAATAGCGTCGCAACCTTGCGCGCCGGCAGGCCAACGGCACGCGATATGGCAATGAAGTCCGCGACGGGCCTCTCCTCACTGACGGGGACCGCGCTCTTCTGCGCCTGGGCGATCTCCCAATTCCGCAACTGCTTCTCGACCAGTTGGGACAACTCGCGACTGATCGGCGTCTTCTCAGGAGACATCGAACACCTCAAGAAGCTCTCGGCTACCGGTCGTCAAGAACCGGAGTAGCATGGGCCTACTCGTGCACGCGTGCCCCTCCGCCTGACAGTCGTGCCGCTTGCGGGACTCGCTGTCAACTCAACTCAACAGGGCGAGGTCGCCAGGCTGGAGCCCAATGGAACCCAGCCCGAGCTTGCCGGGGGACACTTGTGTGTTCCATGCGAGCGCCCCCCCGACCAAGGCCGGGGCTCCTGGACGCGATCGCCTCTACTTCTGCCCAGCGGTGCTAGTACGGCGTTTCACAAATAGAACGACTGTCCGCTCTGCCGAGAATCCTTTCTCGGCACCGGCTTCAGGACCGAGAAAGGATTCTCGGTCCAGCAATCGTGGTCGCGTTTCCTGTGAAACGCGGTGCTAGTTGTCACCACCTTCATCGCCGCTACCGTCCTTCCCCTCGCTTACCACACGGATCGACGCCAACTGCTCATACATGTTCCAACGCGCCAGGGCGTCCTGCTGTGCCAACGCCAGCAAGCGCTTGGCTTCCTCCGGCTTGCTCGTGGTCAGCGTCTTGAAGCGCGTCTGGTTATAGGCGAACTCCTCGTACGGAATCGACGGCTTCTTCGAGTCAAGCTGCAACGGGTTCCTGCCCTGCGCCGCCAGGTCGGGATTATAGCGAAACAACGGGAAATGCCCACTTTGAACGGCTTGCCTGTGCGTGTCGAGGCCCTTCCGCATGTTGATCCCATGGGCGATGCAGTGGCTGTACGCGATGATCAGCGATGGCCCATGGTAGGCTTCGGCCTCGATGAAAGCCCTGACAGTCTGGGCATCGTTGGCCCCCATCGCGACGGTCGCCACGAACACGCTACCGTATGTCATGGCCATCATCGCCAGGTCCTTCTTCGCTTGCGGCTTCCCGCCGAAGGCAAACTTCGCCACCGCGCCGCGCGGCGTGGACTTCGAACACTGCCCACCGGTATTCGAGTAGACCTCCGTATCGAGCACCAGGATGTTCACATTGCGGCCGCAAGCCAACACGTGATCCAAACCGCCGTAGCCTATGTCATAGGCCCAGCCGTCACCACCGATGATCCAAACGCTCTTCTTGACCAGGACATCGGCAAGGTCCAGGAGCCTCCGGGCCTCCGGCGAGCCCACGTCTTGCAGCTTCTCCTTCAGGCTCGCCACGCGCTCGCGCTGTTCGCTAATCCCGGCTTCGTTGGATTGGTCGGCATTCAACAGGCCATCGGCCAAGTCCGTCCCGATCGTATCCGCCAGTTGCGCGACCAGCTCGCGGGCGAACTCGTTGTGCTTGTCGAGCGTCAAGCGGTAGCCAAACCCGAATTCCGCATTGTCCTCGAACAGCGAATTGCACCACGTCGGGCCGCGACCGTTGGGGTCCTTTCCCCACGGCGCGGTGGGCAGGTTTCCGCCGTAGATGGACGAGCAGCCCGTCGCGTTCGACATGATGGCCCGATCGCCGAACAACTGCGTCAACAGCTTGATGTACGGCGTCTCACCGCAACCGGCGCAGGCGCCGGAGTACTCAAACAAGGGCTGCAAGTACTGCGAACCCTTGACCGTGTTGACCTTGACGCGGCGTCGGTCGATCTCGGGCAACGCCAGGAAGAAGTCGTAACATTCACGCTCGCTCTCGCGCAGCGGCGGCTGGAAGGCCATGTTGATGGCCTTGCGCCCGGGTTCCTTCTTGTCCTTGGCCGCACAGGCCTCGATGCACATGCCGCAGCCGGTGCAGTCCTCGGGCGCGACCTGCACCGTCATCATCAAGCCTTCGAACTCCTTGCCGCGCGCCTGGGCCGATTTGAACGTGGGGGGTGCCTTTTCAAGACAGCTTGGTTCGTACGCCTTCAGCCGGATGGCCGCGTGCGGGCAGACGATCGCGCATTTCCCGCATTGGATGCAAAGATCCGGAACCCAAACGGGGATCTCCAAGGCGATGTTTCGCTTCTCCCACTTCGTTGTCTGTGTGGGGAACGTGCCATCATTGGGCATGGCGCTGGTGGGAATCGAGTCACCCCGGCCGGCGATAATCTCGCCGATGACCTTCCGCACGAATTCCGGTGCCTCCTCGGGCACCGGCGGCGGCACGTTCAGCGTGCTGGTCGCCTGGCCGGGAACGGGGATCTCGTACAAGTGGGCCAGCGTCTGATCGACAGCCTCCCAGTTCTTCTCGACAACGTCTTGGCCCTTCGCGCCGTAGGTCTTCTTGATCGCGCCCTTGATGGCTTCGATGGCTTCATCCTTCGGAAGCACCCCGGAGATCGCGAAAAAGCACGTCTGCATGATCGTGTTGATCCGCGCGCCCATGCCGGTTTCCTTGGCCACCTTGTAGGCGTCGATTGCATAGACCTTGATCTTCTTGTCGATGATCTGCTGCTGAACGCTACGCGGGATCTTGTCCCACGTCTCCTCCTTCGCGTACGGACTGTTCAGCAGGAACGTCGCCCCGTCCACGGCGCTCGCGAGCATGTCGTACCGCTCGAGGAACATGAACGCGTGGCAGGCAATGAAGTTCGCCGTACTG
The DNA here is from genome assembly GCA_016935885.1 of Phycisphaerae bacterium. Next base: position 12,380 of record JAFGQA010000169.1, read on the forward strand.
ACGAGATACGTCGACTTGATCTCCTTGGGCCCGAACCGCAGGTGCGAAACCGTCACCGAACCGGCTTTTCTCGAATCATAGACGAAGTAGCCCTGACTGTAGTTGTCTGTGCCCTCACCGATAATCTTGATCGAGTTCTTGTTTGCACCGACGGTCCCATCGGCCCCCAACCCATAGAACATCGCCCGGACCACGTTGTCGCCCTCGGTGACGAAGCTGGGATCGTATTCGAGACTGGAATGCGTCACGTCTTCGTTGATGCCGACGGTGAAGTGATTCTTCGGCTTGTCCTTCGCTAGCTCGTCGAAGACGCCCTTGACCATCGCCGGCGTGAATTCCTTGGACGACAAGCCGTATCGCCCGCCAACCACGCGGGGCGCCACAGGCAGCGGCAGTCTGCCCTCGGCGTGGGCCTCGCTAACGGCGGTGACAACATCCTTGTACATCGGCTCGCCCTCGGCGCCTGGCTCCTTCGTGCGATCCAGAACGGCGATCGACTTAACGGTCTTCGGCAACGCACCGAGGAACCGGGCCGAGTCAAACGGCCGATAGAGGCGGACCTTCAGCACGCCGACTTTCTCGCCGCGCTGCGTCATGTAGTCCACCACCTCGTGTGCCGTCTCCACTGCCGACCCCATCAAGACGATGACGCGATCGGCGTCCGGGGCCCCGACGTAGTCGAACAGGTGATACTCCCGGCCGACAATCGAGGCGAATCTGTCCATCGCCTTCTGGACGATATCGGGGCATCTCTCGTAAAACGGGTTCACGGTCTCCCGGGCCTGGAAGAACACGTCGGGATTCTGTGCCGACCCACGGAGGACCGGCCGGTCCGGCGACATCGCCCGGGTGCGAAGCGCCCGAAGCAACTCCTCGTCGATCATCGCCCGCATGTCGTTGTGGTTCAGTTCCTCTATCTTCATGACCTCGTGGCTGCTGCGGAAACCGTCGAAGAAGTGGATGAACGGCACACGAGCTTCCAGCGAGGCCGCGGTCGTGATGAGCGCCAGGTCCATGATCTCCTGAATGGAGCCCGACGACAGCAGGCCGAAACCGGTCGAGCGGCAAGCCATCACGTCACTGTGATCTCCGAAGATGCTCAGCGCGTGCGTGGCCACCGTCCGGGCGGAGACGTGGAAGACGGTCGGCGTCAGCTCACCGGCCATCTTAAACATGGTCGGGATCATCAGCAGGAGCCCCTGCGATGCGGTGAACGTGCACGTCAGGGCGCCTGTCTGCGCCGCCCCATGTATCGCCGCTACCGCACCGCCCTCGCTCTGCATCTCGCACACAAGCGGAACAGTGCCCCAGATGTTCCGCTTGCCCTCGGCGGACCACTCGTCAGCCCACTCTCCCATGTTCGAGGACGGCGTAATCGGATAGATGGCGATGACCTCGTTGAGACCATGCGCAACGTGGGCGGCGGCTTGGTTACCGTCTATCGTGACCATGCGCCGTTTGTTCATGAATCTGATCCTCCCAAGAACTAGTCCCAAGAGCCCCCGAGCTTGCTCTGGAAACACACACTTCCTTGTCGCACAACCACCCCTTGGGAAAGCTCGGGGGCACTTGGGCGTGGTTGCCGGCTAGCTTGCTCAGAAGTGTTCGAGCAAGCCACGTTCCAGGGCGCCCTGACACGACTGCCCGTAAAGATAATGCCTCCCGGAAGATGCGGCAAGCGCTGTGGACTTCTGCACACCACGTGGTGGATATTCCACCGCGCCGGCGACCCCGGCAAGCATCCCAGACGGCACCCGAAGGAGCCCCGCGGCTTGATCGGGGCGGGATGCGCGGGCCCGCGATCACCCCGTCCTTTCTGCGGCGAAGACGCACCGTCCTTTGCGCAGCAAGGATGGTCATGACCGCCCGCTGCTCGGGCGCCTGCAACGACCGGCTTGAACAGCTCGTTCCCTTAGGCGAGCACCGGGCATGGACAGGACGAGGACGAGGATTCCAGCGGAATCGGACAGCCATCCATCAATCGATTCCTGCGCTATCCCGGATTGTTCTTTGCACTGCACAACCTGGCATAAGGCGATGCAGCGTCGGGGCCCGCCCCCCGCGCCTGCATCGAGAGCGTTTCACTGCACCGCCTGCAGGGCGGGACGACACATGCAAACGGAAAATGCTCCAAGCGGAACTGGGTGATGTTTGAACGATTGACGGCCGCGTGTGTCACGGGCAGCTAGTACCGCGTTTCACAGGAAACGCGACCATGATTGCTTGACCGAGAATCCCTTCTCGGTCCTGAAGCCGGTGCCGAGAAAGGATTCTCGGCAGAGCGTACAGTCGTTCTATTCGTGAAACGCCCTACTAGTCTGCCCGTGCGTCCATCAGGTGTGCGGGCACTGGCGGACAAGCCGCCGGTGGCACTCGCACGCCGGCACTGGCGGACAAGCCGCCGGTGGCACTCGCACGCCGGCACTGGCGGACAAGCCGCCAGTGGCACCCGTACGCCAGCACTGGCGGACAAGCCGCCGGTGGCACTCGTACGCCGGCACTGGCGGACAAGCCGCCAGTGGCACCCACGTTGTTCAACCATCAGCAGAACCGGCTCAGGCAGCCCGCGGCAAAACCGTGGCACCGGCGCCAAAGCTGGTGGTTTCCACGGTCAGGAACGGCGTTTCCGAACCGCTGCTTTCCCTTTTACCACGGGCTGTCAGGCCGTCGGCGTGGATGCGCCAATCGGGTTGGCGGTCGGCTCGGCTTCCGACGCTGGTGGGTCGACCGGGACATACGGCTCCACATCAATGTAGGTCAGCAAGTACGTACCAAGCAGTTTCGTCTGGTAGGCCGTGATCGCGGGCCCGGCCGGCCGGGCCTTCTTTCGTACCAACCAGGTGCCGCTCCATTGGTCGTGGACGGCCTGGCGCTTCGGATCCTTGCGGCACCGGAGATACGAGGCCCCCAACGGCAGCGTGACGGGCACGGCCACGAGGAATCGCCTCACCAGAACGCGCCACGCCGGGGGCTCGCCGGTCTTGTCCACCAAGCGGATGCGCATCAACCGATAGCCCAACGTGCCGCCCCGCAGCCTGCGCAGGGCGACATGGTACAACACGGCGGCGGCAAGGACACCCAGCGACAGTCGGCCCTCGATCGGTTTCATGTATCGTTGGACCTGCCTCCGCACTTCCGGCGTCCTCCGCTGCCGGAAGACCTCCCAGGGCACGTAAACGGCCTGCACAGCGATCCCGATTCCCGAGAGGATCACCAGTAGAATCGCCAAATCTGAGATCCACGCACCGAGTCTGCGTGCCGGGTGGGCGTAATCTTCGGAGGCGTAATAGACGGCGTCCGGCTTGGCGCTCATGGCGGCAGTATATCCGATGGCAAGCTTACGCCAAGATGGCGACTCGTCGTGGCCGACTCGCTATCCCGCCGAGGCAGCGAGGTCTCGAAGATAGCGAGTTCTCGGGCTCCGTATCGGCCAAGAAGCTTGGGCGTGAACCAGGACCGTCGGCAGGCGTAGCCTTTATCGGGGGGCAGCGAGCGGCACCGGGGCGTGCCCAAGTTGCTGGCTGTCGGCACCGATGTATGCCGTGGTTTGGAAAACGCCACCGACATCGCTAGAATGTGCAGATTCCGGTGGTAACAGCGCCTCGCTGTTTCTGGAGAGAACGCATCGTGGGGACAATCGGCGGAAGACGCGCCGTCATAGCGGCGGCCCTACTGGTCCTGGTTCTTGGCTCGGAGGCCTGGGCATGGGGGCCGGGGACGCACGTCAAGCTGGCCTCCGACATCCTCTCAAACCTGTGGCTTCTGCCGGCCGGCGTCGCGGCCGTGATCGCCAAGAGCCGGCGGTACTTCGTGTTCGGCAACGTCGCCACAGACACGGTCTTCGCCAAGAGGATGAGCAGGATTAAACAGGTCTGCCATCAATGGAAGACGGGCTTCGGCCTTCTGGAGTCGGCCGAGACCGATGCCGGTCGGGCGTTTGCCTATGGCTATCTGGCGCACTTGGCCGCCGATACCGTGGCACACAACAAGTTCCTCCCCCATCAGATGGCGGTGAGCCGTTCCACGATCTCGTTCGGCCACCTGTACTGGGAGATTCGCGCCGACGCACCGATCGATCGCGTGTATTGGGGGCAGCTTCGCGCCAGGCTCCGCGGTCGATACGCCGAGCCCGAGCGGCTGCTCGAATCGCATCTACAAGAGACGATGCTCTCGTTCCGCACGAACCGGCTTATCTTCAAGCGAATGAACCTGCTGGCCTCGGAACGCGCGTGGCGGCGGTCGGTGGAGTTCTGGTCCAGACTTTCGCGGTTTCCGCTGGACGAAGCACTGCTGGCCATGTACCACGCCGACGCGGTCGAGCGGGTGGTAGACGTGCTTTGCCACGGGGCATCATCGGCCATCCTCCTGGAGGATCCCAGCGGCAATGCCGCCCTCGGCTACGCCAGGGCCCAGCGAAAACAGTTGCGCCAAATGAAGCGCGCCGGAATGCCTCACGACCACGTCATTCAGGAGGCGGTCGCCGGCCACGCGCCACGACTGACAAGCCATGCGGCCAAGGCGTCACAGCCCGTTTGAAGATTCGCGAGACCAGCAGAACGGGGCGCTGCGGGCGGCTCGTCCACCCAGGTTCTCCTCGTTTGGAGTGCCGTACAGGCAGCAAGCTGCAGGTGGCACGGAACTGCCGGTGGGATGCGCTCCCAGACGGTCGAAGCCCGGTCGTTGCCGATGCGTCGTGCTGACGTCTCGGCGTCCTGACCTTACATCGCGTGTCTTTCCAGCCCCAGCTTGACCACGGGCCCCTCGACCAACATGGGGTAATCCCCCGAGAAGCAAGCGGTACAGTAGTTGCCCGCCGCCTGTGTCGCGCAGTCCAGCAAGCCCTCAAGCGACAGATATGCCAGCGAATCGACCTCCAGGTAGTCCCGGATTCGCTCGACCGTGCGGTCCCTCGCGGCCAGCTTCTCCTTGTCCGGAAAGTCGATTCCGAAGAAGCACGGGTGTCGAATCGGCGGGCTGGCCGCGCGGAGATGGACCTCCTTCGCGCCTGCCTTTCGCAGGGCGCCCATCTTGCCACGCGTCGTCGTGCCGCGAACGACCGAGTCCTCGATCACGACGAGCCGCTTGTCCCGCACGGCCTCGCGGATCACGTTCAGCTTCATCTTTACGGTCAGGTCGCGCTGGTCCTGCGTTGGCATGATGAAGCTTCGCCCCGCGTAATGGCTGGTTGTGAAACCGCGGCCCAACGGCAGGCCGCTTTCCTCGCTGTAGCCGATAGCCGCACAGCGGGCACAATTCGGCACCGGGATCACCAAGTCCGCGTCCACTGGGGCCTCGCGGGCCAATCTCCGCCCCGTGGCCACGCGGAAGGTGTGAACGTTTTGACCGAAGACGTTGCTGGACGGGTTCGCAAAATACACATGCTCGAAAATACAATGCGCGGGCCGGATCATCCGCGGCTCGGCAAACATCCGGCCGGACACGCCCGCCTCCGACAGCGTCACGATCTCGCCCGGCCGTACGTCCCGCACGTACTCGGCATCGACGATGTCCAGGGCGCACGTCTCGCTGGCGACGATATGGACGCCGTCTTCTCGCCGGCCGATGCAGAGGGGGCGCAGGCCGTGCACGTCACGAACCGCCTCGATGCGATTCGGGAAGATGAGAAGCAAGCTGAACGCTCCGCGCAACTCGCGCAGGACGCTGGCCAACGGGTCGGCCGTCTCGGCGTGCGTCGGGCTGGCAAGCTGATGGAGGATCACCTCGGTATCGCTGCTGGTTTGAAAGATCGCGCCGCGCGCCTCATAATCGGCGCGCAGTCTGGCGGCGTTGATCAGGGTTCCGTTGTGGGCCACCGCGACCTGGCCGCCGGCATACTGAACGAGCAACGGCTGACTGTTCACGTCGTGGCAGGAGCCGGTCGTCGAATACCTGACGTGACCGATGGCGGACGTTCCACGCAGTTCCGAAAGCGACTGCCGGTCGAAGACCTGCGTGACGAGCCCCAACGCCGCGCGGCGCCGGAGGTGTCCGTCCCGCGAGGAGCAGATGCCGGCGGATTCCTGCCCCCGGTGCTGCTGCGCGTAGATGCCCAGGTAGGTCAGTTCCACCGCTTCCGGATGGCCGAAGATGCCAAAGAGCCCGCAATGCTCCCTGACGTCTCGGCTCGCCGGTGAGTTTGCACAGGTCACCGATCGGTTCCTCGTCGCCAACGCCTTCTCTGTTAGAAGCTGCTTCAGAACCCTATGTGGCACCGGCGCCAAAGCCGGTGGTTTTCACGGTCAGGAACGCCGATTCCGAACCGCTGTTTGCCCTTTTACCACGAGCTGCTAGCCGACCACGGGAACATACGTGCTGAGCCGCGTGATCGCAAGCCTCCACGTCCGAACCGCGCTTCCCGAGCCGCGATTGAGGCAACATGAGAGCCCCCACGAAGGACGCCGGGAGGACCCTGATGAGGCCACCGGTGGGTCAGGCTCGACGAACCAGCCGCCCAAACGCTATGCTGTGTCTTCGGAGTGGATGATCCAAGGAGCCGACGATGTTCTTCCCCATTGCGGTGGTCTTGGCCGTTGGCGCGATCGCGCCGGCACAGACCGATACGTTCATGGACCGGCACAGCCCGTCCGACGTCCGCGTCGTAACATACAACGTCAACTGGGATTCGATCTTCCCGGACGGCGATCGCAAGAACCACCGTTGGCGGGAGTCCAGCAGGGCCGCGGCTTTCCGCCGGATTGTCGCTGCCCTTCGTCCGGACATCATGTGTTTGCAGGAGATCAACCCTGCCCGGAACGCACAGGAGGTCGCGGACATCTTCGACGAGACGGTGCCGCTGGGCGACAGGAACCGTTGGCACGTGGCCAACGGCGGGGACAGCGTCATCGTTAGCAGATATCCGCTATCCATGATCGCCGAGGTGACCGACCCACCAGGGCAAAGGGAGCAGGCGATGGCCCTGGTCGATCTGCCGAATCATGCGTACGACCGCGACATCTACGTCATGAACGAACACTACAAGTGCTGCGACGACAACCGCAGTGAGGAGAAGCGTCAACAGCAATCTGACGCCTTGGTGAGCTGGATGCACGACGCCCGCAGCCCAGATGGGTCTGTTGGTCTGCCTTACGGCACGCCGATGGTTGTGCTCGGCGATCTGAACCTCGTCGAGGGGCCCGGTCCGCTGAATACGCTGCTGACGGGCGACATCGAGGATGAAAGAACATACGGCAGCGATTCGCCGCCCGATTGGGACGGTAGCGACGCCACCGATGCCCACCCGCTACACAATGGCGTCGGTCCCGATGATTACACTTGGCGGGAAGACGGCGGCTCCTTCAAGCCCGCCCGGCTGGACTTCATCATTTTCACGGACAGCGTGGTTGCCACGGCAAACAAGTTCGTGCTCAACACAACGATCATGTCACCGGCCGATCTGGATGCAACGGGCCTTCAGCAATACGACGTGGTGCTCGATCCGCCGGGTGGCTTCGATCACCTGCCCGTGGTAGTCGATTTGCGATTCCCCTCATCGAGCGGGCCCGCGCCGGCACGACCCGATGGTGACGTCAATCTCGACGGCCGCACGGACCTCGACGACATCGGCGTGTTCGTGGATCTGTATCTGGCAGGACCATTGGGAGATTCCACCCGCATCGCCCACGCGGACTACAGCGGCAACGGTGTCATCGACGGCAAAGACCTTCCGGCCTTCCTGGACGATTTGTCGGCGCGACCCACGGGAGAAGGATCAGTTAGCGAATGAACGAATGAAGCACCGGGGCTTGCCGGCGGCGTCTGCCTCGACAGGGCTTGGCTGCGCCGCCCACGAGGGGCGACGCTATATTCAGATGTGAGGTGCCCTGGGCCCTAGTCAGGCGTTTCACGAATAGAACGACTGTACGCTCTGCCGAGAATCCTTTCTCGGCACCGGCTTCAGGACCGAGAAGGGATTCTCGGTCCA
>JAFGQA010000170.1 GCA_016935885.1 Phycisphaerae bacterium
GGCTTCTCGGGATACATGTACACGTTCGCGAACACGTAGACCGTGCCCTGCTGCGTGTGCGTGCGCTCCTGCGGTTCGTCCTCCATGCACCAATTATTGGTGGGGCAGTAGAACATCCCCGGCTCTTTCGGATCGTGAGCACAAGGCTGCTGATCCTTGCCGCCCATGGCAGACGGGCACGACGGCGTGTTCACACCGATGTTGAAGGGCGAATGCGCCTTCACCTTGATGGGACGGCCGGTCTTGAGATCGACCTTCTCGGCCCAATCCACCGTCACGAACTTGTGCGCGCGAAGCAGCGTGCCGTCGGTCCGGTCGAGCACATAGGCGAAGCCGTTGCGGTCGAAATGCACAAGCGTCTTGCGCATCTTGCCGTCGACTTCCATGTCGGTGAGGATGTTCTCGTTGACGCCGTCATAGTCCCACTGGTCGAACGGGGTCATCTGATAGGCGAACACGACCTCGCCCGTATCGACCTTGCGGCCGAAGATCGTCATCGACCACTTGTTGTCGAACGGACCGGAGCCGAGCTTCTCGTCATACTCGTTGCACTTCTCGTGGGTATGATCGTCGCCCGTCAGGCCGCAGCGCAGGCCGGGGCTCCAGTGACCGGGGTTGCCGGTCGAGGCGTAGATCATCTTCAGCTCCGGATCGTAGCTGAACCACGCCCAAGGCGCCCCGCCGCCGATCTTCCACTCGCCCTCGGGATAGGTCTTGATGCCGAGATCCTGACCAAAGGTCCCGAAATGCGGGTTGGCCTTGTTGGTGTCCTTCGTCATGCAGACATCTTTGTCGGAGCCTGTGGAGTGACAGCTCCACACCTGCTTGCCGGTTTCGATGTCATACGCCGTGAGCCGGCCGCGGGCGGCAAACTCGTCGCCGCCGAAGCCGCCGATCACGAGATTTTCGGCCACCAGCGTCGGACCGGTATGGGTTTCGCCCCGCTCCGGCCACGCATGCTTGACGACCCACATCTCTTTGCCGGTCTGCGCATCGAGCGCGATGATGAAACCGTCGAGCGTATGGAAGACGACCTTCCCCTTGGCGTAGTTCAGGCCGCGGTTGACGGTATCGCAACAGGCGCGCGGGATGGCCGACTCGTCGCGGTCGCTCTGCTTCACATAGTTCCAGATCTGCTTCGGATTATCCGGGTCGCTGAGATCGAGCGCCTGCACGACGTTGCAAAGCGCCATGCTGGGACAGCCGCTGACGAAGAACATCATCGGTTTGCCGCCAACATCGTTGACCACGACGGGCTGGCCTTCCTGGCCGCGCAAGGAGCTCATGCCTTGCGACCAGATCATCTCTAGCTTCTTCACGTTGTCGGTATTGATGTCGTTCAATGTGCTGTGGCGCGTCAGCTTGTTATCGCGGCCCGGCGCAGGCCACTGATTGGGGTCTTCGGCGCGCTTGTCGATCTCGGCGGACGCCGAGTCTGCTGCCATGACCGGTCCGGTCATTGTCAGCAGCGCGGCCAAGACGCCGCCTGCGAGTAATCCGTAGCGACAGTTCATGGGGTGCTCCTCCCAATGGTGCAAAATGAACGCCCGCGTCTTTTGCTCTTGGCGGCGCGAAAGGCGTTGTTTCGGTGGTAGGACGGCAAGACGGTGAGGCCGGACAGTCTAAAAAGAGGGCCAACCGGAGAGCTTCGCCGCGACTCGCGGCTCAGTCCCAAAACTCACTGCGACACCGACCGTCGAACTCTGCGACGAGAACCCGACGCACTCGAAGCTAGTGGATGCGGTGCTGCTAGTGTTTCCAAATGTCCCGAGGAAGTTGCAGCCGGTTTAGGGCTAACGCGCGCACCTTCCGCGCACCATTGCGGTGCCAAATCCTTGCTTCCAACTGGCAAGCGTCCAGAGGCAGATGCGGCAAAGATGGCGCCGGTTAGCGTAAACTCGGACTGCCTGGAATCCTGTCACGCCCGGGTTTTTTGCCCGGAGCAACGGGTATGCCACAAGGAAAAGGGCGATGGGCCTGACATACCCATCGCCCCCCGCTGTAGCTAGCGGTGGAGAAAGTTGACTACCATCTGAGCTTGGCGCCGGCCATCACCGAGCGACCAAGACCCGGCTTGATGCCGTCCTCGCGGTCGACGATGTAGAGCTCGTCGGTAAGATTCTCAGCCGAGACGAACACGATCGCGTTGGTCTTCGGAATGGTGTAGTTCGCGCGCGCATTGACGAGCCACACGCTCGGCACTTCGCCATCCTCGCCGGAGACGTCGCCCCTGTAAGGCGTATTCTCCTCGTCGGTGAAGAACGAGCCGCGATAGATGAAGCTCACGCTGGCATTCCAGCCTTTCACGCTCTCGATGCCGGCGGTGAGATAGGCGACCTCGCGCGATGCTTCCGGGATCAGATTGCCGACGAGGCTATCGCCGTCCGCACTGATACCCTCGGTGATGCGGCCGTCGTTATAGGTGAAGGTTCCTTCGAGGAACGGGTTGAGATTGCCGCCGATAAAGGGCCGCGTATCGAACCGGCCATAAAGCTCGAAGCCGGGGATCTCGACCTCATCGAGGTTGGTATAGATGTTATTGCCCGCGGCGTCGGTCGATGAGCCCTTCACCTGGAAATCTTGGATCAGCTTGTAGAAGCCGGCGACGTCGACGGTGACGCCCTTAATGCCGGTTGAGCGGATGCCGACCTGATAATTGTCACCGAGCTCGCTCGGCGGCGGGAAGCGAACGTTCGTCTCCCGCAACACATTCATGGTCAGGCCGCGATTGTAGCCGCCGTACATCGTGGTGTGGAAAGACGGCTTGGCCGGCTCCTTCAGCGGCGCCGCGTTCCAATCGATCGGTGCCGTCCGCTTGCCGAACAAGCCCCACGAGAACCCGATGCCGGGCAAGACATGCGTCTCGGTGAACGATTCGCTTAAGGGATCGCGGTCGACTGAGAACACCGCGCACTCTTCGCCGTCAAAGAATTCCGTTCCGTCGACCTCGCATTCCTCGAGCTCTTCGCCCTCGCCCTCTTCCACGGAGGATGCCCTGATATCGCGCGAGATGCGATAATGGTCGAGACGCGCCCCAGGCACGACGCTGAGCGCCTGTGTCACCGGAATGGATGTCTGCAAGAAGAACGACCAAGCGTCGGCCTGCGAGTCGACATCGAAGACATACGTCCCGCGGTCATCGCCGTCTTCGAGGATTTGTCCCTGCCGGCCGAAGAAGTTGGCGTTGGAGAAGGTGTGATGCTCGTAGCGTGCGCCGGCCTCGATGTCCTGCGTGAGACCGAAGAGGAAGGGCCTGTTGGCAAACTCCGTGCGCGCCTCGGTGCCGACATGCTCGTAGGTGCGCAAACGGCCGAGCATGACATTCTCGGGGATGAGGAC
>JAFGQA010000171.1 GCA_016935885.1 Phycisphaerae bacterium
AGAGACTCCTCAGATCGTCATTCACGGCGCCATACCGGGCAAAAGCGCGAGCGATCGCCTGGTATCGTTCCACATGGACCGAGGTCGGTCCCCTCTTCTGGACCTCGCCGAACTGGGCCTCCGGGAAACGCTCCGTGTCGGCGCAGTCCAGCCCGTCGCGGAGGGCGATCCAGGCGCCGGGGGACTCGGCGGCGGTTTTGTACCCGGCGTAGCGGCTGACGAACTCGAACGCCGGGAGATACCGCGGGTCTTCCAAGGCTGCGGCCAGTTGGTTCCAGATGTCGATCCCGTAGGTCAGGTTCCAGAGGCCGGCCCAGTACACGTTCCAGACCGGCGCCGCGCTGAACCAGTTCTGGCCGTCGCCGTCCGTATGGTCCAACTCGCCGCGGGTCCGGATGAGCACGCCTTCCATGCGCCGCCGTGTGCGGGGATGGAGTTGGCTCATGTTTCCCAGTTCGTTGTTGAATTGGTATCCTTGGGCAATGGCGTTCGGCTTCCGCCACGAATCGGGGAGGTTCTCCATGAGCCAGTCGTTCGCCGCTGGGTTCGGCCCCTTGAACATCAGGAACACATTCCGCTCCCGCCCGGCGTAGGCCGCGTGGTACACGGGGAACATGCCGAGGGTCCATTCGATCCAGGGCTTGCCGTGAGGGTCGATACGGTATTCCGCCTCGAGCGGCTCGCTCTTGTACGGCTGCGGATCTCCGCTCTTCCCGGTTGGGCACTGGACCCCGACGATCCGGTCCCGCACCTCCGGCGGGTAGGCCGCCACATGGTCGGCCGTTGCCTGGATCAACCGTGACAGCAGCGGCTTGAACGCGGGAGCGAGGTAGTAGGGATAGGACTCGCCCGCGCCAGCTCTCCCCTGCATCTTGACCCGGGGGACCCCATGGGCGTAGATCCACTCGGGAGACTTGTTGCCATGATAGACCATGACCATGGCCGCGAGGCCGTTGTTCACCACCTGCCGGACCTTGGCGTCGAACGCATCCCAGACAAACTCGCCCGGTCGGGGCTCGACGCGCTCCCACTCCGTGGTCACGACGACGCCCTTGAACCAGGGGCGTCCCTCGGGACTGACCCGCTCGCCACCCCAGATGCCCCACACCCCGCAGTAGTCCGGGCGTCCTTCGCGGGCCGCCTGTCCGCCGGCCGCCAAGCCGCGCACGGCCGGCGCCGCATGTTCTTCCACGCCCGCGGGGGCCCCGGCTCCGGAACCCGCACGGATGGCGGCTTCGGCAGCGTCGGAGATGCCGGTCGCCGCCGCCGCCAGCCCGATGGCCAGCACAGCCGCAGGGGTCGTCACAGAGCGACAAGGGCTCATCGGTCATCTCCCTTCAGACGAATCGGACATGGCGTTCCCGCGCCCAATCGGCTGATTATGGGCCTCGTTGCGGTCGGCACACGTTCACAAGGCCTGCCAGACCCGGCGCCGTCCACGAACATTACTCCTGCGCAAGGCTCAAACGGTTGACACGGTCGTATTCGATCTCGAAAACGGTGTCTCGACTGTGCATGTCTTCCGAGGTTTTCCCCTTGAACCAACCCGCGGCGTACAGCTTTTTCGTATCCACATTGTAGATGCAGAACGATTCGGAGATTGCGTGGCGGAACTACGCCGCGAAACCACTGAATCGCTTGGAACGTCATTTGTTTTTCCCGAGATTCTTGGCAATGACAAGTCTCCCCGTATTGCCTTCGGCGGGCAGGACAAGCGTGTACTCATCCGATGACAGCATGATGGACAAATCCAAGCCCTCGCTTTCCGGAGAAAGCTGGAGCAGGGTCCAGGGAACAGCCGTTTCGAACGTGACATTGGGAACGCTATACACCCGTTCCAGCATCCCGAAACGACGGTTGATTCTGGTAAACGAAAGCAGCGCCGCGTCGGTCAACATGCTGAGATTGCCGATTCTGCCCAGGGCAAGTGCGACTCCATGTTTCGTCTCTCCATCGATCGAAACCGCGGGCTGTCCGTGAAGACCAAGCGATACTCTGCGATGCCCGATATTCACCGAAACCTGCCGATTCGCCTGTTCACCAAAAGCCACCCCTGCCAGATACAGATTCCGGTTGTCCCACAGGAAATAGACGATTCCCGAAAACACCGTGTCGTCCTCCGGTCTTCTCCCCACAGCGTTCGCAGACGACAACGCCACCGCCTCCGCGTGAATATACGGAGTGACATTCCTATCTTCCATGTCTTCCGTCCAATCATCGAGCTTACCGTCGATAACCGGCGGATGAGTCTTCCTGGCCAACGCCTCCAGTTTCCAGCGCTCCCTGGTCTTTATCTCCGCCCCCGCATTGGCGAGCATTGTGGAGACCATTTCCCGGCAGAACGGCGACCGTTCGTCGATGGCGAACGGGAACAGGAGAATTTCCCCCCTACCCACTCGCTTCTGAATGCACACGGGGCCGCCATTGACGACCGGAGGCATCAGGGTACCCAACACGGAAAGCGCAATCTGAGCGGATCTCGCCTGATTGTCCGCCTTCAGACTCTGCAGAAGCACCCGGGCATCCTGGGGCCAGCCCGAAAAAGAAGCCGTAACAAGTGGTAGCTCTCTCTCAGAGAAATTGATGGAAGAGATTCCCCACAAGAGCGGATGATCGGATTCCCTGACTCCGATGCGGTATCGGTCATCGGATGAAAGGGTGCAACCGGGAAACCCGGAAGCCACTTCCCTGGAGAAGACAACGACCCGCCCGCCAGGGCTTGCCCAATGCATCACTTCTTCGACAGTCGCCCCATCTCCGACCATCAGAAGGTCTCCGTTTTCCGGGTCCGGATCCCCAAAGGCCTTGTCATCCACACCGAGCGTATCCACCAGGAACCCCTTGCTGATGGATGGTGAGAGTTTGATCGAAGTACTGTTCCTCCAACCACCTTCGTCCAGGTAGGAGAGGATATTGAAGAAGACAAAGCGTGGTTCGGCCAGGTCTATATTCTCCAGTAGATGCAGTTGCGCCAGAATGACGGTCCCCTTGCCCTGACGCACTTCCGCCAGAGATACGTTCTCGAAGCGGGAGGCGCCGGCCAGGGCGCGCCAGGCGCCGATGCTGGTCTTGCCTACGGCCGCGGGGCGTACGAAGGAGGTCTCGGATACTCTCCCGCAACTCCCATCCCACCAGCGGAGATCGTCCTCATCCAGGCCGGAGAAAACCCTGTGGCCCGGGGCGTAGACGGGCGCGTATACGGCGTAGGCGCCACGGCTGGAACTCCAGATTCCCAGCTGCATCGGAGACCATGCAGGCAAGCGCTCCTGATGCAGGGCGAGCATCATGCCGCCTTCTTCCAGGAATGAATTCACCGACGCGGCGTCCAAGGCGGGATGCTCCCGAGCAGCGCTGCCAACAATGATGATCGACCCTGCGGGTGGGGGCAGAACCTCGTTGCGGACGATCGGGATCCCCAGTCCCGAAATGACGCCCGCTTCGTCGTCGCTGCCGAAGAAATGAACTTCCTTCGTGAGTGCGGGGGCGGCAGGCAACGGAATGCCGCGGACGTGGATTGCGTCCTGCGAAATCGTCACGCCTCCCGACAGCAGCACCGCGCGCACCTCCGACTTCCTCATTGCTCCAGGCAAGGTGACGGCACAGGTGCGCCGCTGGGCGGGATCAAGTCGGAATGGACCCTGCCATTCGGGAGGGGTCACGTTCTTCCCGTCGTGTGTCAGGACAAGCTCCAGGTGCTGCCGCGTTTCCGAATCGTTGCAGACAATGACCGTGCCCTCGTAGTTTCCGCTGCGCTGAACCGATTCGGTCCGGGGCCAGAAGAAGGCGACGACCGACGCGAGGCCATGTCGCATCAAAGCCGTCCGCTTCCCGTGATCCACACACGCATCACAGACAGCCCCGGGCTGGGCCAGGTCCGTAATGCTGTTCTGGTAATACAGCTTTTCTCGCTGCATGGCAAAAGGCATTACACCCGGGATATCATAGAAGCGCATCTCCAACGTTTTTTCGTTGAACAGCCTCGCATATTCGAGAAGGTACTGTTCGGTGGTTGACACCTCGGCTGATGAAGTCAGTCGGTGTTCTCCCGGGCTGCCAAGCCAGTACTCACCGGCGACAAACGGAACGTTGCTCGACTCCTTCCATTTCTTCAATTGCTGGGTATAGCTTTCGCTCATGTGCGCGTGATTGACAGAGAACCGATCGTCCACACGATCACCGGAACCGGAATGCGTGATGATCCGCGTCGCGTCATGTTCCCGCACGAAACCGTCGAGCCGGTTCCAGAAGGCCAATTCCCCTCCCATGCGCACCATCTCGTTTTCAACATCCCAGACGACCACGGAGGGGCTGTTCCGGTCGCGTTTCACCCATTCCGCGAATTCCGCGCGGGTGTTCTCCATGAACTCGTCTCCCCCGTTTTCGTAGTATCTCTTCATGCTCGACCAAATTGCGGATTGGTTGATCATCAGCATGCCGCACTCATCCGCAGCTTCAAATACGACACGGGGTCCAATGATGGCGTGCATGCGACAGGCATTGATATCGAGGATCTTCTTTTCGCAGAGGAAGACTTTCTTGCAGAACTCAAACGTCTCTTCTCTTCCCCGATAGAACGTTCCCGGAACAAGTTGCGAGGGGCCACGGAGCTTTATGGGAGAGCCGTTGAGAAAGAACTGCTTTCCCTGGATCAGGAATTCCCTGAAGCCGAAACGCTCTTCATAAACGTCCGGATGTGTTCCCGGCAGCGTGACTCGCAGAACGCACAGGTTCGGGTGGTCTGGACTCCAGAGCGGCGGATTGTGCCAGTGGGTATTCTTCGACTCGGATTTCGTCTCCCCCGGGGAGAGAGACAGGGGAAACGGCTGAGCCTCGACGAGTTTGCTCCCATCCGGCCAGGAGAAGACCTCGCATTGCGCGATGCCTGTATAGGTCTTGGCGGACGAATTCTCAATCGCGAGGGTGATGCGGAGTTCGTTTTTCTCGACCGAGGTGCGAATTGCCGTTTCACGGACGAATGTCTCCGGTCTTCGTTCCAGGTAGACTTCCTGGAGAATCCCGCCACTGAGCCACCCTCCGGACCTCATGCTCTCGGCATTGGGTGTGGCATTCACCCCTACCTGATTGACAACCGTGCGTTTCACCGGATCGTAGGAAATCGACGTGTTGTGCACGTACAAGGCAATGGTGTTTATACCGGTGCTTAGTGCAGCCGTAATATCGACGTCGAACGGCGTGTATCCTCCGAGGTGCCGGGTACGTTCCTGACCGTTCACAAACACTACGCACAGCATCTTGACCTGTTCAAAACACAGAAAGTATCTCTGACCATCCTCTGGCGCGTCCATCTCGAGGTTCTGTACATACCAACCCGCCACTCCTTCCCTGGGTGAGAAACGATGTGGCAGGGTGACCTCGACCTTTTCACGTACGGAGTCATCCTTCACCTGCAGGAAAGACCAGGGCGCATGCAGCAGGTGCCTCTGCCGCGTGTGTTTCTCATGGCCGAGCCAGCGAGAGGGGGTTTCCCGCAGAGCCGCGAATCTCAGCGTCGGAAACCCGCGGCTCGCGCGCATGATTTCCTCGGCATATCCGGCCTGCAGAGAAACTGCCGCCTGCTGGGCAAAGGTGCTGCCGGCGGCAAGGCAGCACACGATCGGCATGGACCGTATGATTGAGGCTGACAGGTCAACCGTGCATTCTGTCATTTGAAAATCAGACCTTCTCCTGAAGATGAACTCAAACAGGATGTTACCTCATGTGTTATAGCTGGACCCTGTACAGAAAGGGGTCTCCCGCCTCCACTGTCCTTGCGGCAGTGGAAGGAAGCCTGGGGCTGACGGGGCGAGTCGTCGCCCGTTTCCCGCTCTTGGCGGGCGGCCCGCCGGACGATCCCGTGTTCTCGACAGCCCGGAATGGGGCGCGGCATGGTCGGTTACCTTCATTGCTTCCGGATCACCTCGACCATGTGCAGCACGGTCTCCGCGGCACGGGAACGGATGGTCACGTCGAGGTCCGCGGCGTGAGCGGTTGTCGGGGACGGCTCGATGGGGACGACGTATTCACGCCAGCGCCCGGTATCCGTCAGCGGGATCTCCCAGGACTGCTCCTGCACGGACAGGGTTGGGGACGCGGTTCCGGAATCGAGGTACACGACGCGCACGCTCGCCGGCTTCCCGGCCAGGCTGCGGGCGAACTCCGGGTCGGGGCGGAGACGCATCGCCTCGCCCGCGGGAAGCACGCGGGCCCAGGTGCCGAAGCGCTGGTCCTCCGGGCCCACGAGACGGCGCTCGGCGGTCTGGTCGGGCAAGCGCTCCATCAGGAAGGTGTAGTCGCCCTTGAGAAAGGAGCCTTCCCGAAAGGCGACCCAGGCGCCGGGAGAGCGTGCCGGCGAGGCGTGGTAGCCGACATAGCGCGCCGCGAACTCGAAGGCCAGGCGGAATTCGTCCTGATAGCCCGGGGGAACGGGCTTCCTCCTGTAGGTGCCGGATTCCGCAACGTTCAGGTCCGATGCGTAGACGGCGATGAACGACACGCCGCAATGCAGATCCGCCAGGAGGCGCCAGTAGTTCCATTGCGGCGGACTGCACCAGCGCGGGTCGGTCTTGCCGCCATGGTGGCCCCAGGCGCTGGCCCATTGTTCCGCATACCCGAGCGTCGTCCCGCTGCGGCAGTAGTCGAGGAACGTCTGGTATTGCAGCTCGCCCCACGCGGCCCGCGGCTCGATCTCGGTCGAGGTGTGGAACCACGCCAGCTCGCCGCTCCGGAAGCGCGCCTCGAACGGCGCCCGCAGTTCCGGACTGATGTTGTTCCGCACGAACACCCGCACCGCGGGGGTGAAGGCATCGACAAAGGCCTGAACCACGGCCGCAAGGTAGGCGTTCCCCACCGCCATCGTCCACGGCTCCCCCGGGGGCGTGCCCGGCGGGGTGATCCATTTCGCTGCATCGCGATAGGGGGGATCGACCCGCCAGTGCTCCGTGCCCAGTGCGTTGAAATTTAGACGGATGCCCAAGACCCGCTCCCGCCACGGCGCCGACTTGACGAATGCGCCGTAGGCTTGGATGAAGGCGCAGTATGCCTGCCTGTGCTTCGGGTGCCAGTACATCAGCGTGCCTTGCGCGTCGCCCGCCTGCCCGAGCTTCTCCGG
>JAFGQA010000172.1 GCA_016935885.1 Phycisphaerae bacterium
ACCATCGCTCGTTTACACGCCATCGGCATCAAATTGAAAACCATCACCAAGTGTCACTGGAGATGCTTGTAGCGTTGTAGTACTAGTGAAGACCCGTGGGGAGCCCTCGATGTAGCTGCTGAGTATTCGTGGACCGCTGAGAAGCCACCGTTTAGGGAGTAGACGCACATCAATTGTTTTGTTTAATGACCAATCCCTATCAGAAACTAGAGAAACTAGAAACTAGGGACAGACCTGCTCTGTATAGAACATGGGATGTCACGCCAGAGGATGGCGAGGTTGTGGGTCAGGACGCGCAGACGGATTTCGCGGTTTTGACGGTGATAGGTTCGCGCTCGCAGGGCCGAGCCCATGTTTCGTTTGAGCATACTGAAGACGGTTTCGATCTGCCACCGTTGACCGTAGGTTTTCTTGGGGAATCGTTGTTTCGTCAGTTTGCGGTATCGTCCGCGTACCATACAGAGCCGATCGTTCCTATTTTCTATTTTCTTATAGAGGCGCCGGGAGGGGAATTACTGCAGGCCTCGTCTGCCGGAGCTGATCACGACGTAGCCGGCCGAGCGGTCGTTGACGACGATCGTGAACATCGTCTCTTCCTTGCAGCCGGTGCGGCAGGCGGCCTGGACGGCGGTGAGGTTCTCTCCGAAGGCCGTGAACGAACGCTCCGCGGCGTCCTCCCGGGTACAGACACCGTTGGCGTCGGGACCCTGCTGGTGGGCGCCCTTCCGGAGAAAAGGCTTGATGAGGTTGCCTTCGATCATGTACTTGGCGCCCTGCTCCGAAGCCGCGGTCGGGGTGCCCTTGATAATGCGCTTCGCGGTTTGCTCGCAGTCCTTCCGCTTGCCTCGGATGCGGACTTTGACACCACGGTCCATGAACTCCATGCTGACCTTCTGCCCAATGGCGGCGACGGCATCGGCCCCGGTGATCTGCTCGAATTCCTCGGTGGGCGCGTCGGCGGCCGGGGCGGCCTCGGCTTGCGAGTCCGGAGTCGTCGCGTCCGTCTCAAGGGGCTCGGCGGGATTCTTCAGTTCGCCCCGGAAGATCAGTCCGTGCTGCCCTTCCTTGGAGGTCACGCTGCCCGGGCGGGCGACCAGGTGCGCCACTTCCGTCAGCAGGCGATTGGGCGTGGTCTCCAGCGGTACGAGCTTGAAGCGGCCGTCCGGTTTGCGATCGAGAATGAGCGTGCCGGTCTGGTCAGGCTCTCCGGCGTACATCCCCCAGGCGACAACCCCAACGCTCCGCGCGCCCATGACGGGATCACCCCGCGTGATCAGGGCACAGAAGGTCTTCGCCAGCTCACGATCGAGACTCCTGATCCAGGCGTTCTCCTGTTCGATCCGCAAGAGCGCATGACGCTTGTCAACCGGACGCTGGAGCGGTGACTGGCTCTTGGGTATTTTCACCGTCTGGGCCGAGGTTTTCTCCCGCGCCGGTGCGACCTTGGGTTGCCGCTGCTGCGCCGTTGCCTCTCTCTCGACAGGCTCGGCGGGATTTCTCAATTCGCCTCGGAAGATCAGCCCGTGTCGTCCTTCCTTGGAGGTCACGCTGCCCGGGCGTCCGACGAGGTGGGCCACTTCGGTCAGCAGGTGATTCGGCGTGGTCTCCAGGGGTACGAGCTTGAAGCGGCCGTCGGGTTTGCGATCGAGGATGAGTGTGCCGGTCCGGTCAGGCGCGCCGGCGTAGATCCCCCAGGCGACGACCCCAACGCTCCGCGCGGCCGTGACGGGTTCGCCCCGCGTGATCAGGACACAGAAGGTCTCGGCCAGCTGGCGATCGAGACTCCTGATCCAGACGTTCTCTTGCTCGATCCGCAAGAGTGCATGATGCTTATCAACGGGACGCTTGAGCCCCGCTTCGCTCTTAGGTATCTTCACCGTTTCTGCCAAGGCCTTCTCCTTCTCCCTGAGTGGTGTGATAAGCGCCTTTACGCAACTCAAGGAGTATGCTGTGTCAACTCAACAGCCCTTCGCGGAACCGCGCTTGGGACTGAGCCTGGTCCGGGCGAACCGTCGGCATGTCCAAGCCCAGGATCTCAGCAATATCGCGCGTCGTGCAGGCCCCCGAAGAACCGCAGTGACTGATAAGCAAAATGATAACCTGCGATGGAGAAATTATACCGCCAGGGGCCTTGAGAATCCAGGGAAAAATGGGAAGACCAGGGGCCTTCGCGACGGCCGTTGGCAGAGGTGGCGGACCGGGGGCGAATTGGGGTTCTGCACAGTGGCCGGTGGGACGTTTTGCGGGTACAATGGGGCCCGTTTTGCATCTGTCCGATGGATTCACCAGGGCCAAACTTGAAAGGTCATCCGCGCATGAACACCGTCCACCATCGCTGTCTGTCACCTCTGATGCAATGCCTGATTCTGGCTGCTGTACCGGCCTGTGTGTTCTCCGTCGTGCCGGTCGCGACGGCCGGACCGATGACCGTGTGGTTCGACAAGCCGGCCGGAACGTTCCACGAATCGTCGATCGTCGGCAACGGCCGGCACGGCGCGATGGAATACGGCGGCGTGATGCGCGACCGAATCGTGCTGAACGAATCGTCGATGTGGTCGGGCGGGAAGTACGAGGCCAACAAATACGACGCCTACCAATGCCTGCCCGAGGTCCGGGCCAAGCTGTTCGCCGGCGAGATATCCGAGGCCGGCCGAATCTTGAGCCAAAGCTTCCGCTATCCCGACGGCGTGCAGGGTTGGGGCGACGACAACCAGTTCGGCTGCTACCAGATCATGGCCGACCTGATCCTCACGGCCGGCGAAGAACGGGGCATCAAGGTCACCTCGCCGAGCGGGCACGCCGACGGCGACGGCAAGACCATCGCCGGGTGCATCGACGGCAATACCCGAACGAAATGGTGCGTGCAGGACGCCGGACCGGCCGTGCAGTGGCAGATGGAATTGCCCGAGGGCCAGACGGTTTCGTCGTACACGTTCACCAGCGCCGACGACGTGCCCTCGCGCGATCCGAAGGAATGGGTATTGGAAGGCTCGACCGACGGCAAGGCGTGGACCCAACTCGATCGGCAGACGTTCGACGCGCCTTTCGAGAAACGCTTCGAGACCCAGCGCTTCGCGATCGCCCAGCCGGACAACTACCGGTTCTATCGCTTCACCTTCACCCCGCGCGAATCGTACTTCCAGGTCGCCGAGATCGCCCTGGCCGGCGTGAAGACCAACGAGACCGTCGAGGCCCCGGCCGACTACCGGCGCCAAGTGGACCTGATGACGGGCGTGGCCACCACCCGCTTCACCGAGGACGGCGTGACTGTCACGCGCGAGCTGGTCGCGTCGAAGCCGAACGAGGTGGTTGCGGTGCGCGTCAAAGCGAGCCGGCCGGGCGGGCTGAACTTCGCGGCCAAGCTGTCTCGGAACAAGAACGCCACCGTGCGGACCGACGGCGCATTGCAGGTGCTCGAAGGGCAGTTGCCGTTTAACAAGCCCGGCGGCGGGGGCGAGGGTATCCGGTATCAGGCATTGCTCGGAGCCCGCGTCAAGGGCGGGACTGTGACGACCAGCGCCGAGGGCCTGCGGATCGAAGACGCCGACGAAGCGGTGTTGATCGTCTCGGGGGGCACGAGTCTGTTCGAAGAGAACTACGCGGCCCTCGTCCGGCAGCGCGTGACAGCGGCTTTGGACAGACCGTTCGAGGCGCTGGTTGCAGACGCGGTGGCCGATCACCGTCGGTACATGGATCGCTGCCAATTGACATTGCCGGCCGGACCCGATACGGCCCTGCCGACGCCCGAGCGGGTCAAGCGAAACGAGCAGACGCCCGATCCGTCGCTGGCGGCGCTCTACTTCCAGTTCGGCCGCTATCTCATGGTGGCCGGCTCGCGTCCCGATTCGCAGTTGCCGACGAACCTCCAGGGCATCTGGGCCGAGGAGTACTCCACGCCGTGGCGCGGTGACTTCCACAGCAATATCAACCTCCAGATGAATTACTGGCCGGCGGAGGTCACCAACCTCGCCGACTGTCACAAGCCGCTGCTTCGCTTCTTGCAGGGCGTGGCCACGGAAGGCGCCAAGACGGCCAAGGCGTACTACAACGCCCCCGGCTGGATGGCCAACCACACCCAGAACCCCTGGTTCGAGACGGCCCCGAGCTACCTGCCGGCCTGCATCGGCCCGACCTGCGGCGCCTGGCTGGCGCAGCATCTGTGGACGCACTACCAGTTCACGCTGGACAAAGAATTCCTGCGGGCCAATTACCCGATCCTGCGCAGCGCCGCGGAGTTCTGCCTGGCCGTACTGATCGAGGACCCGAAAAACCATTGGCTGGTCACCTCGCCGTCCAACTCGCCGGAGAACGCCTATGTCTATACGGACAAGGCGGGCAAGCGGCAGAGCACCGCGCTGTGCATCGGCGCGACGTACGACATGCAGATCATCCGGGGACTGCTGACGTGCACCGCCGAGGCGGCCCGCCTGCTCGATATCGATGCGGATTTCGCCGAGACGCTCGACGCCACGCGGGCCCGACTGGCGCCGACGCGCGTCAACGCCGAAGGGCGCATCATGGAATGGCAGGAGGACTTCGAGGAGGCGGAAATCCATCACCGGCATTGTTCGCATCTGTGGGGCCTGTACCCGGGCGATGAGATCAATCCCAACGTGCCCGAGCTGTACGAAGGCGCCCGGCTGTCGCTGGAGCGACGCGGCGACGCCTCCACCGGTTGGTCGATGGCGTGGAAGGCCAACTTCTGGGCGCGACTCCGCGACGGCGATCGCGCCGCCAAGCTGCTCTCGATGCTCATCGGTCGCGGCGCCGGTAACCTGATGTGCCTCCATCCGCCCTTCCAGATCGACGGCAACTTCGGCGGTTGCGCCGCGGTAGCCGAAATGCTCCTCCAAAGCCACGACGGCACGATCACGCTGCTGCCCGCCCTGCCGGCCGCCTGGAGCGAGGGCAAAGTCACCGGTCTTCGCGCCCGGGGTGGTTACATCGTCGATATCGCCTGGACCGACGGCAAGGTCACGGACTACCGCATCGCCGGCCCGAGCCCGCGCAAGGTCAAGGTCCGCGTCAACGGCCGGCTCAAGACAGTGACAGCCGAGACCCTGTAAACAGATCGCCCGTCACTATAAAGCAAAGATCAAAAGGCAAATATCAAAGTTGCGGAATCGCGGCGTCGCCGCGAGTAGGGGCGAATGATGATTCGCCCCTACCTTAATTTTGCATTTTGCCTTTTGATCTTCGCATTTCCTACAAATCCGCAATTCGGTCAGTAGTCCTTGAAGTCCCGCATCCACGCCGGCCAGTCGCCCGGTGTCACGCCGCCGGCCCGGGTCCAGGGGCCGGTCGTGTCGAAAATCTCGGTCCAGCGGAGCGTCCAGAGCTCCTTGAGCCCCACCTTGCGCACCGCACCGTTGGCG
>JAFGQA010000173.1 GCA_016935885.1 Phycisphaerae bacterium
ATTGCCACAGAACTCGCAAACGCCGACAACAAAAAGGCCGAGGCCCAAAAGGAGCGCGACGAGTTCCAGAAGAAGAACGAGGAGTTCGACCAGCAGCGCGACGAGTTGCTGAGCGAGGCGAAGGACGGGGTAAAAGCGGAACGTCAGCGCCTCCTCGATGAAGCACGCAAGGACTCAGACACCCTGCGTGCCAAACGAGCGAACGCGTTGAAACGCGAGCAACAGACCCTGAACGACGAAATCACTCGCCGAACCCGCAAGGAAGTGTTTGCCATCACGCGAAAGGCGCTGACGGACCTCGCCGGGACAAGTCTGGAAGAGCGTATGGTTGACGTGTTTGTTCGCCGGTTGCACGCGCTAAACGGAGAGGAAAAGGAATGGTTGACCTCTGCGTTCAAGACACCGCCCGGCCCGATGATTGTTCGTACCATGTTCGACCTTCTACCGGCACAGCGTGCCTCGACCGAAGATGCGATCAAAGAAACCCTAGGCAAGGAGACCCAAGTTCGGTTCGAGACCACACCGGACCTGGTCAGCGGCATTGAATTGACCACGAATGGACACAAAGTGGCGTGGAGCATTGCGGATTACCTCGCGTCACTGGAAAATGCCGTCGACGAGCTTCTGAAAGAGAATGACAAACCTATGGCCAAAGCTGAGCCTAATCCTGAAGACCCTAAGCCGACGAAAAAGAGCCCATGAACATGGAACCCCAGAGCCTTCAGAATGTCCTTGACAGTGCGTTTGCCGGTATAAGCCAGGTGCGGGAGGCATTCACGCCTCAACTGACGCCACGGGAGGTGGGCACGATCACCAGCGTCGCCACTGGCATCGCCAAGGTGTCGGGGCTTCCCGGTGTGGGCTTTGATGAATTGGTGAGGTTTCCCGGCGGGGTGCTCGGCATTGCATTCAACGTGGACGCGGACGAAATTGGTGTCGTTCTGCTCGGTGAATACTGGCATCTCCACGCGGGAGCTGAAGCCCACCGCACGGGCCGGGTCCTGGACGTGGCCGTGGGTGATGGATTGCTGGGGCGCGTCATCGACCCGCTCGGTCGGCCACTCGATGGCAACGGGCCGGTGGCCTCCAGCAGGCGTCTACCCGTCGAACGCCCCGCCGCGCCCATCATGGACCGCGCACCTGTCACGGTGCCTCTCCAGACCGGCATCAAAGTCATCGATGCGCTCATTCCCATTGGGCGCGGCCAGCGCGAGTTGATACTCGGCGATCGCCAGACAGGCAAGACCGCCATTGCGATCGACACCATCCTCAACCAGCGCGACCACCATGTGCTGTGCGTCTATTGCGCCATCGGTCAGCGCGCGTCCGCCGTTGCGAAGGCCGTGGCAACCCTGCGGGAAAACGGAGCGATGGATTACACCGTCCTCGTCGTGACCGAGGGCAACGACCCGCCGGGGCTCGCCTACATCGCTCCTTACGCCGCGACCAGCATCGCGGAGTCTTTCATGGAAGCAGGCCGAGATGTGCTGATAGTTTACGACGACCTCACGCATCACGCGCGCGCCTACCGCGAACTCTCTCTCCTGCTGCGTCGCCCGCCTGGTCGCGAAGCGTTTCCCGGCGACATCTTTTATATCCACTCGCGTCTGCTCGAACGTGCGACGCACTTGCGCAAGGAACTTGGCGGCGGCTCGCTCACCGCCCTGCCCGTCATCGAAACCGAAGCGCAGAACATTTCCGCCTACATTCCGACCAACCTGATTTCCATCACGGATGGGCAGATATACCTCTCGCCATCGCTGTTCGAATTGGGCGTGCTACCCGCAGTCGATGTCGGCAAATCCGTTTCGCGTGTTGGCGGCAAAGCGCAACGCGCGGCCTATCGCGCCGTAGCGGGCGACCTCAAGCTCGGCTACGCGCAGTTCGAGGAACTCGAGACCTTTGCTCGGTTCGGCGCCCGCCTGGATGAAGACACCCGCAAGATCATCAAGCATGGGCGGCGAATCCGCGCCTGCCTGAAGCAGCCGGAATTTGCTCCTGTGTCCGTGCCCTCGCAAATCGCCGTGCTGCTGGCGCTGACCGCAGAACTCTTCGACCGCGTGCCGCTTGACAAGATGACAGACGCCGAGCACGCCCTGCGCGAGGCGGCGGCGGATATGCCGGCGGAGGTGCGCGAGCGATTGGATACCGCCGACAAATTGAGCGACGAGGATCGTGAAACGATTATCCAAATCGCCCGCACCTCACTTGCTCGCTTCCAACCCAAGTCGGAACCGCAGTCAAAGCCGGAAGCCCAAGCGGAGGCTAAGTCCAACCCTGAACCCCAGGAGAAGTCATGAGCGAAACCACAACGAGTCTGCGCCGAAAGATCGCTGGAGCCGGGGATCTTCAATCCGTGGTTCGTACGATGAAGGCTCTGGCCGCCTCGAGCATCGGACAATACGAGAAATCGGTGCGTGCGCTGGGCGACTATTTCCGTACCGTGGAACTGGGGTTGGGCTTGTGCTTGCGGGAAAGTGGGCGGGCTGCCTTGATGGCAGAACGGAATAGAGCAACAGGTGCGAGTGCGATTGGCGCGGTCGTGTTCGGTTCAGACCAGGGCTTGGTGGGCCAGTTCAATGATGTGGTGGCCGATTATGCTGTCAAGACGCTGGCGGCTCTGCAGGCCAAACCCGAGGTCTGGGCCGTCGGTGAGCGCGTTCATGCGCAGTTGGCGGACGCCGGCCTGCCGTTGATGGGGCTCTTCACCGTGCCGAACTCCGTCAAGGCCATCACCCCGCTCATCGGCCAGATTCTCGTCGAGAGTGAGACGTACCGCGGCAAGGGTGAAATCACCGAGCTCCACCTCTTCTACAACCGCCCCACGTCCGGGGCGGTGTATGCGCCCGTCAGTCAGCGACTGCTGCCACTGGACGACAAGTGGCGACGTAAGCTGGCCGAACTTCCCTGGCCGACGGGCAACTTGCCCGAGGTC
>JAFGQA010000174.1 GCA_016935885.1 Phycisphaerae bacterium
GTGGCAGGTGACGGAGAACAACGTGGGGATGGGCGTGGGCAAACGGATCGAGGAAATCCCCGCCAGCACGTTCCAGTCGGTCAACCCGATCTTCATCCTGCTCTTCGGCCTCCTGTTCACCGCCCTGTGGGGATTCCTGGGCAAGCGGGGCTGGGAGCCGAGCACGCCGGTCAAGTTCTCGCTGGGACTGCTTCAACTTGGACTGGGATTCGCCGCCTTCTGGTACGGTGCCCAGACCTCGAATGAACGCGGCATGGTGCTCCTCTCATGGCTGTACCTCGGCTATCTCTTCCAGACGACGGGCGAGCTCTGTATCTCACCCGTGGGCCTTTCAATGATCTCCAAGCTGTCGCCCGGCCATCTCGTCAGCACTGTCATGGGCACGTGGTTCCTGGCCACCGCATTCTCGCAGTACCTGGCGGCGATCATCTCCCAGTTCACGGGCGTCAAGAGTGAGGGGGGAACAAGCGGGATGGTGGTCCCGCCCCCGACGGAGACGGTCCACCTCTACGGCAACGTCTTCGGCAAGATCGCCGTCGCGGCCGTCATCTCCGCGCTCATCTGCTTCTCCCTCGTGCCCCTGCTCAAGCAATGGATGCACCAGGAGCAGCAACCGGAGCCCACGACTCAGGCTTAGCGGTGTGCGCAGGAGGGTAGGGCATGGTCGGAGACCTGCCGCTCCAAGATAGCCGTCTCCTGCAGACCACCGTGTGGAGGATGCGACCGATGACCCGCCGAAGGCTCTTGCTGCTTGGCCTCCTGTCTCTGATCCCCCTTTGCGTGATTGCCCAGACGGGCGAGAGGGTGCTCTACGAGAAAAAGTCCCCCTACAACTTCGTGGTGGTCACCGAGGACAGCCGTGGATTGCGCAGCCTGCTCTTTGAGAAGGGCGGCGCCCGGCAGAGCGTCGTCAAGGTCGGCGACCCCGACCACATCGAGCTGCCTTACGCGAGAGTCATGCTCGTCGGGCTGGCCCTGGTCAAGCCGCCGAAGCGCGTACTCATCGTCGGACTCGGCGGCGGCACCATCCCGAGCATCCTGCACAAGCACTATCCGAAAACGATGATCGATGTCGTTGACATCGACCCGGATGTCGTCAAGGTGGCCAAGGAGTTCTTCGGGTTTCGCGAGGACGCCACCATGCGAGTCCACGTGGCCGACGGACGCCGATTCATCGAACAGTGCGAGGATCCCTACGACATGATCTTCCTGGATGCCTACGGCAATGAGGATATTCCTTATCATCTGGCGACCCAGCAATTCCTCGACGCGGTGCGCCAAGCCCTGCACCCCAATGGCGTCGTCGTTGCGAATCTCTGGAGCCGCGGCCTGAATCCTCTTTACGATTCAATGATCACAACCTACCAGAATGTGTTCGACAGCGTCTGCGTGCTCGACGTCCGGGGCACCGGCAACAGGATTGTGATCGCCCTGCCGCGCAAACAGCGGATCGAAAGGGGCAGTCTGGCACGAAAGGCCAGGGTGACATCGAGAGGCAAGCGATTGAGGTTCGATCTGGGCGACTTGGTCAACCAGGGTTTTCAACGCGAGATCGAGGTGGACTCAGCCGCTCCTGTCCTGAAGGACAGAACAACAACCGCGGCCGCGGCCTCACAACCCGTGCGGTAGGAGCGTGTTTCCCGGTCGGCCAAGGGCTGCGGCGCTGCCACGGGGGAGGAGGTTTCTCGGGCTCCGGAAGATGCACAACTGTGTCAGGCCCTCGAACTGACCCGCTGAATCCGCTTGATCATGTCATCCAGTTCGCCCTGGTTGGCAAAGCCGATGGTGAACGCGTCGATGAACGGCTTGCTGAGCGCAAAGCGCAGGGACTCGTCAATCTGGTCGCCCTTGAATGCCCCTTCGCCGACGATTTTCATCCCGTAGATGGCCTTGCCTCGCTTATGGGCCGCCTCCAGGATCGCCGCCACCTGTGGTACGTCGTCCCGGGTCTTCACGTCCATATGCGTGGCGTACGGATTGAATCGGGCGAGAATCACCTCGATCCAGGGTTCTTCGGAAGCGGCCCTGAGCGCCTCAATCGTGTGGCACGAACACCCGACAGCCCGGATTTGACCCTTCTCCCTGGCTTCCCCGAGCACCTCCATGGCCGGCTTCATTTTCTCTCGCCATGCCGGGTCCGTCAGACAGTGCAGCAGACAGACATCGATGTAGTCTGTCTTGAGTTCCCTGCGGAACCGCTCGATGTCCGCGCGGATGTCCTCGGGCGAGCGGCAGACGTTGTCTCGCGTGTGCGACCACACCTTGGACGTGATGACCAGCTTATCGCGAGCAACCTGTCTGATCGCCTCGCCGACGTAGGGGTGTGACTTGTACGTGTCCGCGGCGTCCCACCAGCGGACGCCCTCGTCAAAGCCGTGCCGCAGCAGCTTGATCATGCCTTCACTGCCCAGGGCTCGCTGAACGCTCCCGCCCTTCGAACCTGTTCCGATCGCGAGGCGCGAGGTCTTGATGCCCGTCTTGCCCAGCACCACGGTGTCACTGGCGCTAAGGCTCCGCCGGATCACGGGGGCCGTGGTCGTCGCGGTCGTTTCGCCGAATACCCGCCCCGCGACGGTCGTCGCAGCAACCGCACTGAGCCCCAGGAATTCTCGCCGGTTGATCGTTTTCATGCCTGTACCTCCGTGATCGCAACGTTCCATTTTAGCCCATGGGAGACTTGATTCCACAAGGAGCGGAAGTGGGGCCCCAGGATCAAACCGTCTCGTCGTCGGCGTCGTCCACGTCCACCGCCGGTTCATCCGGGCGCTCATCGCGCTCCGCGGTGAGGCCGGCCTGCGCCGCCAGGCTCCGACCCGAGCCCATCACCACCACTGATCCTTCCCCGAGAACCTGCTCCATCGCACGGCAGAACGCCGGTGTCGGTGTCACGCCCGTCCGGCCGTTGGCTCGCAGCGTCACCCTCAGGTTGCCGGACGTCAGCATCTCCAGCAGCACCGTCCGATCGCCCCGGAACCGATCGAGCGTCTCGCGGATGCGTTTGAGGAACGACGGCTCCGTTCCGACACAGTTGACCTTGAGCAGCACCGACGAACTCAACCGCTCGTCGCCGAGTTCCATCGGAACCACTTCCATCACTCTCAGCGACGGCTCTTCCCGCTTGCGGTCCACGCGGCCCTTGAAGAAAACCAGCGACTCCGGCGCCAGTTGTGCCTGGTACTTCTCCAGGTCCTTGGAGAAAACGATCACCTCGACCTGCCCCCAAAGGTCCTCCAGCGTGATGATGGCCATCTTCGACCCGGCATTACGGCCGGTCTTGGTCAGCACCGTCCGCATCCGGCTGATCAGTCCGCCGAGAATGACCTCCGCTCCATCATCGTACCGCTTGAGGTCGCTCGTCCGGGCGGTGGCGTACTTGAGCAGTATCTGTTCGTGCGAGGTCAGCGGGTGCCGGGTCACATAAAAGCCCAGTGTGGCCTTCTCATGGGCCAGCATCTCCGCCTCGCTCCACTGGTCGCCGGGAATGCGCGGCTCGGCCCGCGGGGCAAGCGCCCCGGCCCCGCCGAACAGCGACAACTGTCCCGAGCGCCGGTCGGCCGCCGCCGCAGCCCCACCCGCGATGGCGTCGTCAAGAACCATGGTCAGGCCCTTGCGGGTCGCGCCGGTCGAGTCGAACGCCCCGCACCTGATCAGCGCCTCCAGCACGCCCCGGTTCACCGCCGACAGGTCCACCCGCTCGCAGAAGTCGAAGATCGACTTGAACGGCCCGCCCTTGACATTTCCGAAAGATGTCAAGGGCCCGCCTTCGCTCCGCGCCGCACGGATCGCGCTCACCGCCTTCTCGCCCACGCCCTTGATCGCCTGCAGGCCGAAGCGGATTTCGCCCTTGCCCCGCTCCGACCGGATCACCGTGAAGTCGTTGTCCGAGACGTTGACGTCCGGCGCCGCCACCCGGATCTCCATCCGCTTGCATTCCTCGATGTACTCGACCACCTTGTCAGTCGAGTCCATTTCCAGCGTGAGCAGCGCCGCCATGTACTCGGTCGGGTAGTACACCTTCAAGTACGCCGTCTTGAACGCCACCAGGGCGTAACCCGTCGAGTGCGACTTGTTGAACGCGTAACCGCCGAACCGCAGGATGTTCTCGAAGATCTCCTCGGCCGTTGCCCGGGCGACGCCCTTCTCCGCGCAGCCCTTCACAAACGGCTCGCGCATCGACTCGATCATCTGCGTTTTTTTCTTGCTGATCGCCTTCGCCAGCCGGAACGCCTGCTTCAGCTCGATCCCACCCAGCCGGTTCACCAGCCGCGAGACCTGCTCCTGGTACACCAGGATGCCGTAGGTCTCCTTCAGCACCTCGGTCATGATCGGGTGA
>JAFGQA010000175.1 GCA_016935885.1 Phycisphaerae bacterium
GCAGCCCGTGGCAAAACTGTGGCACCGGCTTCTCGCCGGTGGTTTTCACGGTCAGGAACGGCGTTTCCGAACCGCTGTTTTCCCTTTCACCACGGGCTGTTAGAGTGCATTCCTAACGTCCTTTCGGCATTGCCGTTCCGGTGGTGTGGCCAACCGGGCCTTGCCGCCCGGGCCAGCGAGCTTGTTGGACGTGCTCTCAGCGTTCAAGCGGGCGATACGATCCATCCTGAGGCGCGGAGCGATGTTGAATCAATCCTATCCATACTACCTGGCGAACGAATCGGTCCTTGCGAACACGGACCTGGCCGTGACGAACAAGTACACGGGCGGGGTGGCCACGCACGTGGCGCTTGCCGACGCCGCAGCCATCGATCAGGCGATCGGTGCGGCGGCGGCGGCGGCCGATTCGTGCAGGCGGATGCCGTCGTACGCCCGGGCGGCCGTGTTGAATCACGTGGTTCAACGCCTGAACGAGCGGCACGAGGAGTTGGCCCGCGTGTTGGCGATCGAGGCGGGTAAGCCGATCAGGGACGCCCGCGGAGAGGTGACGCGGGGGATCGATACGTTCCGGCTCGGGGCCGAGGAGGCGACCCGGATTTACGGCGAGTACATGCCGCTGGACATTTCCCCTCGGGCCGAGGGCTACGACGCGGTGTGGAAGCGGGTGCCCGTGGGGGTGTGCTCGTTCATCTCGCCGTTCAATTTCCCGATCAACCTGGCTGCGCACAAGATCGCCCCGGCGATCGCGGCGGGCTGCCCGTGGGTGTTGAAGCCGGCGTCGAACACGCCGGTCAGCGCGTTGATTATCGGGGAGATCCTCTCGGAGACGGATCTGCCGAGGGGCGCGTTTAGCATCCTGCCCTGCCGGCGTGAGGGGGCGGGCCTGTTCACGACGGACGAGCGATTCAAGCTGCTGTCCTTCACCGGCTCGCAGGACATCGGTTGGGACTTGAAGGCCCGGGCCCGCAAGATGAAGGTGGCGCTCGAGCTGGGGGGCAATGCCGCCTGCGTCGTCGATCGGGACGTCGATCAGGACTACGCCGCGTCGCGGATCATCATCGGGGCGTTCTATCAGTCGGGCCAGTCGTGCATCAGCGTGCAGCGCGTGATCGTGCACGAGTCGATCTACGACGCATTCAAGGCCAAGCTCGCCGCCGCCGCGGCGGAGCTGAAGGCGGGTGATCCACTCGACGAGGAGACGTTCCTGGGACCGCTGATTACCGAGGACGACGCCAAACGAGTTGAGTCGTGGGTGAGCGAGGCGGTCGAGCGTGGGGCGAGGATCGTCTGCGGTGGCAGGCGGAACGGCGTGTTTTACGACGCCACGTTTGTGGAGAACGTGCCGTATGACGAACCACTGAGTTGCCGGGAGGTCTTCGGCCCGGTGGCAACACTGGAGCCGTTCAGCTCCTTCGAGAAGGCGTGCGAGCGGGTGAATGCGAGCCGGTACGGTCTTCAGGCCGGCGTGTTCACGAAGAATCTGGACTCGGCGTTCTATGCGTTCAACGAGCTGGAAGTCGGCGGCGTCGTGATCAACGACATACCCTCGTTCCGCGTCGATAGCATGCCATACGGCGGCGTGAAGGACAGCGGCACGGGCCGCGAGGGGATCCGCTTCGCGATTGAGGAGATGACCGAACTGCGATTGATGGTGATGAACCGTGTGGGCCGGCGGCCTGAGTAGGCGCCATGTGCCTAGCAGCCCGTGGTAAAAGGGAAAACAGCGTTTCGGAAACGCCGTTTCTGACCGTGAAAACCACCGGCGGGACGCCGGTGCCACAGTTTTGCCACGGGCTGCGTAGGTGGCTCTGTCATGCGAAGCTCGGTGGAAGCAGTTGGTCGCGTCTACCGACCGGACCTTTTATGAGGGCCGGTTGCCCGCCGCCATGCCTCAGGTATAATCGTGCGTGTGTGCTCGGAGCCAGTCCCAAGCCAGCGGTGCGGGAGTGTACTCACAGGAGAAACACCGCCATGGCGCGAAGCCGCAAACTGCTGTATGTCGGAACAGGCCGGTATGTCGCCGCCCTGGACCCAAAGACCGGCGAGGAATGCTGGCGAACCAAGCTGCCCCACGCGGGCGCTTCGGTAGTCACCATGCTGATCAAAGACGAGCACCTTCTTGTTGGTCATGCCGGTCATGCCTACTGTCTGGCCAAGGCATCGGGCGAGATCATCTGGGAGAACGGACTTCCCCGGATGGGCTACAACCCGGTCTTGCTGGCGATGGAAGGCGCCCAGGGCCCGTCGGCCGGTGACGTCGCCGGCGCCTGGGCCGACGGGCGGCGACGGGCCGCCGCAGCAGGAGCCGGCGCGTAGCGGAGGGCGGGCCGCCGAAGCACAGGCAGAAGTAATGTCGATTCGTGCCACTCCGTGGGCTGGGTGAATCCCGCGTCCGTTGTCATGCCCAAGGATCGGGTTATAATCCACGCTCGTTGGGCGGCTAGGGACGGTCGCCAGCCAGGAATCGAGGCGCTGGGACGAGGCCACGATGTTGAAGCGGAATACACCCTTGCTGGTCCTGTTGCTGAGCGGCTTCCTCGTCGCCGGCTGCGGCTATACGGCGGATCGCAAGGCCGCCTTCCGCACGAGCAATGCGAATGAGGATCGGATCCGAACGGTCGCCCTGCCTGTCTTTGAGTCCAAGGAATTCCGGCGCGGCCTGGAGTTGCAGCTCACCGAGGCCCTGGCCAAGCGGATCGAGGCCGAGACGCCCTTCAGGCTGGCCAAGAAGGACCGGGCCGACACGATCCTGACCGGAGAAGTCCGCGAAGTGAAGCAGGCCACGCTTGGCCGCGATTTTCGTACGGTCACGCCTCGCGAGACCGCCGCGACGGTCGTTGTCGGTTTCCAGTGGAAGGACCTCCGGACGGGAGAGATCCTCGTGGACCGCCCAAACTTCGTCCAGACAGTGGATTACATCCGTCCGCTCGGCGAGGACTTCTACCACGCCAGCCAGCGGTCCGTGGACGAGCTTGCCCGGGCAATCGTGAATCAGATGCAATCCGATTGGTGATACTGACGGCGTGACTATAATCCGATGAGGCTGTCAGGTTCTGGCTCTCAGTTTGACGGAGGCTGACGGCCGATAACCAGTGGCTGATACCTGAAGGCTCCCTCTCGATGGCGAATCAAGACACAGGGCGTGATGAGCCGAGGCCGCAGAAGCCCGACAAGCCGCAGCCCCCGCGAACGCGCATGTCCCGTGGGGTGGCGAGTTGGATCGGCTTCATCCTCATCGCCTTGATGATCGTCCTGATCGTCTCGCAGCAGATGCCCAAGGCGAACGAGTTGACCATCAACGAGTTCTGGGGGCACGTCGAGAGGGGCCATTTCAAGGATATCGTACTCAGGGACGACAAGATCACCGGCACATTCAAAGGAGGGGTCCAGGGCCGCCCCACCGGCCAGGGTGCGACGGACACCTTCAGAGTAGTGTATCGAATCGACGACGTGCGTGAGTTCGAGGCGGATGTCCGAGCAAGGTCCCCGAACGAAGCGGAACTGGATCTCACGTACGAGCCTAGCAGCACTCCGTATATGCAGCTCCTTATGACCATCATCCCCTGGATCTTGATCTTCGGGTTCATCTGGTTTTTCGTGTTCCGGCAGTTGCGGGCGTCGGCCGGCGGGGCGGGCATGCTGGGCAACTTCGGCCGCTCGCGCCACCGCGTCACGAATAAGGAGCTGACCAACGTCACGTTCAAGGACGTCGCCGGCGTCGACGAGGCCAAAGAAGAGGTGGCCGAGGTCATCGAGTTTCTGAGGCACCCCAAGAAGTTCCAGCGGCTCGGCGGGCGCATTCCACGCGGGGTCCTGCTCGTCGGTGCCCCCGGCTGCGGGAAGACCCTGCTGGCCAAGGCCATCGCGGGCGAGGCCGACGTGCCGTTTTTCTGCATCAGTGGCGCTGACTTCGTCGAGATGTTCGTCGGCGTCGGCGCTTCCCGCGTGCGCGACCTGTTCAAGTCCGCCAAGGAGAACTCGCCGTGCATCGTCTTCCTCGACGAGATCGACGCCGTCGGGCGGAAGCGCGGCGCCGCCTTCAACGGCGGCGGCCACGATGAGCGCGAACAGACGCTCAACGCCATCCTCGTTGAGATGGACGGCTTCGACACGTCCGATCAGGTCATTGTCATGGCGGCCACCAACCGGGCTGACATCCTCGATCCCGCTCTGACGCGCCCCGGTCGGTTCGACCGTTGCGTCGATGTGCCATTGCCGGATATCAAGGGGCGCCTCGAGATCCTCAAGGTCCACGCCAAGAAGATCAAGCTCGCCCCGACCGTCGACCTGATGCGTTTGGCCCGGGGCACACCGATGTTCAACGGTGCCGAACTGGCCGCGATCATCAACGAGGCCGCCATTATTGCCACCATGACAGAGAAGGACACGGTGGAGATGGATGACCTCGAGGAGGCGCGCGACAAGGTTCGCTACGGGCGGTCCAACAAGAGCCGTGCCATCGAGGAGAAGGAGCGTGAGGCGACCGCCTATCACGAGGCCGGCCATGCCGTGCTCCAGACACTGCTGAAGGACGCCGATCCGCTGCACAAGGTCACGATCATCCCTCGCGGCCAAGCCCTCGGTGCCACGATGGCCCTGCCGGAGAAGGACCGATACGGATTCGCCGCGAAGTGGCTGCACGCCACGATGCGCGTCATGTGCGGCGGCCGCATCGCAGAGGAGCAGCATTGCCAAGACGTCAGCAGCGGAGCGGCCATGGACATCGAGCAGACCACAACGATGGCCAAGGCGATGGTCTTGGATTGGGGCATGAGCAAGAAGCTCGGCTTCGTCAAGTACTCCCCCAACGAGAAGCTCCAGGGCTACTTCAACGAGAGACCCTATTCCGACGAGACCGCCAAGGTGATCGACGAAGAAATCCGCCGGCTCACCGACGAGGCCTACCGCGACGCCCAACGCATCATCACCGAGAACTGGGATAAGGTCGAAGTCGTTGCCAAGGCGCTGCTCAAACACGAAACACTTGACGCCGACGAGGTTCGGCGCCTTTGCCTGGGCGAGTCCCTCGACAAGCCGAGTCTTTCAGGCATCCTCGCTGACGAGAGCGTCCCGCCGACACACGAGCCCGCCCGGCCGCAGCCCAAGAAGCCCCACCTGCCAGAGTTGTCGGACGGCCTCGCCGGCGGTTCCCTGCCGCAACCCGGAGTGGGTTAGCTCGTTGGCCATCCCGTGGAGGCAGCCAATCCCCAAAGAGCCCCCAGGCTCAAGGAGTGGCCGGCCTCAGCCCGGGGGGTTAATGCAGTTCACGCTTGCCTGCGACTGTGGCACGGGCGCCAAGACCCGTGAATCCACCGCCTTTGGCGGCGGTGCCGCAGGTGCATCCAACCGTGAAGTGCTTTAGCAGCCCGCGGCAAAAGGGAAAGCAGCGGTTCGGAAACGCCGGTCCTGGCCGTGAAAACCACCGGCGAGACGCCGGTGCCACGGTTTTGCCACGGGCTGTGCGCCGAGCAGTCGAGTGCAGTCAGACCCGGGACCTCAACGCACCGCCAGACCGAGGCTCGGGAGGCGTACGTCGTCTCCGCAAGTGAAGACGACGCTGCTCTGAAAATAGAATTGGTAGGTCACCGTGGCTTGTTCTATCGGACAACGATCCACCGCGAGCGCAGCCCGTTTTCATCCATAATGGCGAGCAATGCGGTCATGGGGTCCTGGGCCGAGAATCCCTTCTCGGCCCCTTGTGTCGATGTGTGGGAAAGGACTTCTGCCGGAAGTGGGTGCGAGAAGGGATTCTCGCACCAGCGGACGGAGAAGGGATTCTCGCACCAGCGGACTCCCGCACCAGCGGTGCACTACCCGGCCAAGGCCGGGGGCGCTTGTCTCTCCTTCGAGTGTCTTTTCCCGGTCGAGCGGTTATCATGCCCCCAGTCATTCAAGGCTACGAAGGTGGTCATCGTGCGTGTACGCGCGGGGGCGTGCTTGAGACGCCCTCCACTGCCTTTGACGTGTGGACCGGTGAAGGAGTCGAGATTATGGCCGATGCAGAGGTTGTCATCGTTGGCCCGGCCGAACTGCCACTCATCGTCGAACTTTACAACGATATCTTCAGACCCCCGCACGACGTCGAGTTCTTCCAGCGCAGGATTGAGGGCCGGCATAACACCCTGCTGCTTATCGCCCACGTGGACAAACGTCCCGTTGGTTTCTCGACGGGCATCGAGCTGAAGCCGAACGTCTTCTTCTCCTGGCTAACCGGCGTGTTGTCTGGTTATCGCCGGATCGGGATCGCGACCCAGCTTCACGAGGCCCAAGCCGCCTGGGCCGTCGACCACGGGTATCATTACATTCGCATGGAATGCCACAACGGCCATCGCCCGATCCTCCACTTGGCCATCGAGACAGGTTTTAACATCGTCGGCATCCGTTGGGATTCCGATCGTTCGGATAACCTAGTCATCCTGGAGA
Source organism: Phycisphaerae bacterium (assembly GCA_016935885.1). The sequence goes on from JAFGQA010000175.1 coordinate 6,424, forward strand.
GGACGCTTTCAGATTGACGTCCGTGGTTCTTCGCGATTCGATTGGCCTGCCCACCATGAAAACGCTCATCAGGAACATCTCGCAGCTTGTGGCCGTGCCGCCGGGGCCGGTGACCGCGGGACGCATGGCGATGCCGCCCGTGATCGAGAACGCCGCCGTCCTGATGGACGGCGAACACATTGCCTGGTTTGGCCCGGCCGCTGAAGCGCCGACCGAACGGGTCGAGCACATCATCGATGCCCAGGGGGGCACCGTTGTGCCGGGCTTGGTGGATTGTCATACGCACGTCGTTTTCGCCGGTTCGCGCGAGCGAGAATTCGTCCGACGCATTGGTGGCGCGACGTATATCGAGATTCTCGAGCGCGGCGGAGGCATCAAGGACTCGGTCCGGGCCCTGCGCGCGGCCTCCATCAACGAACTGGTCGAGCAGTCCAGGCCGCGTTTGCGACGCATGCTCGCCACCGGCACGACCACGGTCGAGGCGAAATCCGGCTACGGCCTGACGCCCGACGACGAGATGAAGACACTGCGGGCCATTCAAAGACTCGATGAGGGACTCCCCATCGACATCGTGCCGACATTCCTGGGTGCCCACACCGTTCCGCCGGAGTTCGTCGGGCAACCGGACAAGTACCTGAACGTGATCACCGACGAATCGCTTCTCCGGCGCATCCGCGACGAACACCTCGCGGAGTTTGCGGACGTGTATTGCGAACGCGGCGCGTTTGATCTGGAGCAATCGCGCCGCTTCCTGACGATCTGCAAGGGACACGGCCTGACGCCGAAGATCCACGCCGAGCAGATCACCAACACCGGCGCCACCAGGCTTGCCGTCATGCTCGGCGCCGTCTCCGCCGATCACCTGGAATGCGTCGATGACGAGACGATCGAGCTGCTGAAGACATCCGCCACCATCCCAGTCCTCCTGCCCGGTTGTTCGTTCTTCCTTGGCTCCGAGCCGGCCCCGGCGCGGAAGCTGATCGACGCGGGGCTGCCGGTGGCGTTGGCGACGGACTGCAACCCCGGCTCGTGCACGATCGAGTCGCTACCGCTGATCATGTCCATCGCGGCGGTCGTACTTCGGATGACCCCGTTGGAATCCCTCGTCGCCTGCACGGCGAACGCGGCTGCGGCCCTCGGCCGGGCCGACCGGATCGGGGCGATCGCCGAGGGCTTCCAGGCGGACCTGCTGATCCTGGACATCCCGAATGTCGATTGCTGGGCCTACCATGTCGGCGTCAATCCGGTTCGTACGGTGCTCAAGCGCGGTCGGGTGGTTTGGGAGGATTGACGACTGGATTGAGAGGGAGCACGGAAGATGACCCACCAGCTTATTGAATGCGTTCCCAACTTCAGCGAAGGGAACGACATGTCGATCGTCAAGCAGATCACTGATCAGATAGAAACCGTCGATGGCGTCAAGCTTCTGGACGTGGACCCCGGAAAGGCCACGAACCGAACGGTTGTCACATTCGTCGGCTCACCCGAGGAAGTCGTCGAGGCGGCGGTGCGGGCCGCGCGGAAGGCTGCCGAACTGATCGACATGAGCAAGCATCACGGCGAGCACCCGAGGTTTGGCGCGACGGACGTATGCCCGTTGGTGCCGGTGTCGAACATCACGATGGAGGAGACGGTGCAGCACGCCCGGAAGCTCGCGAAGCGGCTTGGCGAGGAACTGGGCCTTACGATCTACTGTTATGAGAATGCCGCGTTCACGGAAGAGCGCCGCAACCTGGCCACCGTCCGCTCGGGCGAGTACGAGGGTCTGGCCGACAAGCTCAAGAAGCCCGAGGGGAAGCCCGACTTCGGTCCCGCCGAGTTCAACTCGAGATCCGGCGCGACGGCCGTCGGTGCCCGTGACTTCCTCGTCGCCTACAACGTCAACCTGAACACGACGTCTTCCCGCCGGGCGAACGCCATCGCGTTCGACGTCCGCGAGAAGGGCCGGATCAAGACCGAAGACGGCAAGCCGTGGGGCAGGCCCGTCCTCGACGAAAACGGCAAGAAGGTCTGGACGCCGGGCTTGCTCAAATGCGTCAAGGGCATCGGCTGGTTCATCGAGGAGTACGGCGTCGCGCAGATCTCGATGAACCTGACCAACATCAGCGTCACACCGGTCCACGTCGCGTTCGACGCGGTCTGCGAGCGGGCCCGGGCCCAGGGCGTCCGCGTGACAGGCAGCGAACTCGTCGGCCTGATCCCGCTGAAGGCGGTGCTCGACGCCGGCAAGTACTTCCTCCGCAAGCAGGAGCGATCCCTCGGCGTCTGTGACAAGGAGCTGATCAAGATCGCCGTCAAGTCGCTCGGCCTTGACGATCTGTATCCCTTCAAGCCCGAGGAGAAGATCATCGAGTACGCTATCGCGGCGGACAAGAAGCAGAAGAAGCTCGTCGACATGACGGTCGAGGGCTTCGTGCACGAAACCGCCTCCGAGTCCAAGGCGCCGGGCGGCGGGTCCATCTCCTCGGCCATGGGTGCCATGGGCGCGGCACTGGGGACGATGGTCGCCAATCTGTCTAGCCACAAGCGCGGCTGGGACGACCGTTGGGAGGAGTTCTCGAACTGGGCCGAGAAGGGCAAGGCCTGCCACGACGAGTTGCTGCGTCTGATCGACGAGGACACCAACGCCTTCAACAAGATCATGGCCGCTTTTCGCCTGCCAGACGGTTCGGAGGCAGAACAAGCCGCCAAGAACCAGGCCGTCCAGGCAGCAACCAGGGAGGCCATCGAGGTGCCATTCCGCGTGATGCAGACGTCGCTGGCTTGCATGGCGGTCTGTCAGGCCATGGCGGAGATCGGCAACCCGGCCAGCGTCTCCGACGCCGGCGTCGGCGCCCTGGCCGCCCGCTCCGCCGTGATGGGCGCATATCTGAACGTCAAGATCAACGCCGGCGACGTTCAAGATAAAAAGTGGATCGAGGACATACTCACCCGCGGCCGGGAGATCCAGGAGAAGGCTGTTGCGAAAGAGCGGGAAATCCTCGAAATCGTGAACAGCAAGATGTAGCGAGCGCGACGTTTCCAAGCTATTGCGTGGCATACAAACAGCGATCGTGTCGCACACACATGAAGAGCCGCGGGCTTCAGCCCGCGCGGCCTTTGGGAGATCGGCTATGGTTGCGTCCATGCCTCGTCGCGGCCGGTGGGGCACCACAGCCCGTTGTTCCCCTCCGTGCCGACAACGCCGTCGTCGGCAACCTGATAGCCCAATTGATTGAGTGTCATAGACGAGGCATGGGCGTCCGCCCAAAGAATGTTGGCACGCCCCAGATGTCGGGGATCCACGGCGCTGCGATTGCCATCGTTGTGGTCGGCAATCTCGCCGTTGGCTAGGTCCAAACGCGGAGGGTCTAGATTGAAGCCTTCATTGGCAAAGGCCTGCGGATCACGCGAGTTGTTGGAATAGGGCACGCGTTGATCACGCGGAAACGCCGCCGCCGTTCCCATGCTGTCGCCCACGGCGACGGTCGTTGAGGGGGACCGGACATGACTGATTGTGACCGGCCAGTTCTTGAATGACCACGGGTCGGAAGAATCTCGCAGACGCGAGTTGCCCAGGAATTGATAATTGTAACCGTAGCTGCCGTTTCGTTCGTCCGTCCAGTCCGCCACCGCGGGGCAGACGTAGACCTCGCTGGAGTAGTTCTGCTGGTCGCCCGGCTCGCCGAAGCGGTCGGTCATGTTCTTGCTCGGCATCGGGTCGTCAAACGGGCGGATGCCCACGTTGGTGCCCATCATTGCCAGGAACGTCGGCCGATACTTCCAGCCGCCGAGGACGAGCGCCCGCCAATGGTCGTTGTCCAGCTTCGGCAAGCGGCCGGGCACGAGCTGATCGCGGTGGTCCGTGGAATACATCACCAGACCCCGCCCGAGCGATTGAAGGTTCGCCAGGCATTTCGTCGCGTAGCCTCGCTGGCGGGCGGCGGACAGGCTCGGCAACAACACGGCGGCCAAAATGGAGATGATCGCCACGACGACCAACAATTCGATTAGCGTGAAGCCCACGACGGGCGCCGCGTGTAGGCGAGTAGATTTGTCCGAATTCTGGCTTAGCATCTACGAACTCCCGGGCCGCACGCCCCCCGCTGGGCCAAAGCCAAGGGCGTGTGCCCTCATTGCTATTATAGCGTTCTCGTGGTTGGCCCCGTAGCGTAAGGCCGCCGCGATGAAGCCAGGAGAGCCCCCGAGCCTGTACATATTTGGCGTTCAAACGGGGTGGCATGGATAACGAACGACACGCCCCGCGGGGGCGGGTCGCTCATTACCCGTGAGAACAGGCCGGAATGAATGCCCACGGGTGAGCTCCGCCGCCGCTGGCGGCTCCGCTTACCCATGCCACTCCGCCAAACACGTACCCGAGCTTGCTCGGGGGCAGCCGTGCGTCCCATGCGAGCGTACCCCCCGACCAAGGTCGGGGGCTCTTGGACCAAGGTTGGGGACTCCTGATCGCGAGATTGACTTCGTTTGCAAACAGCAGGCTCTGTGCTATAAGGTTCGGCGATCATGAGGCCGAACGACACAGATGAGCCTGAAGAGGTCGAGCACGCGCGGATGTCGTTTGGCGATCATCTGGAAGAGTTGCGAAAGCGGATCATCTGGGCACTGATCGGGCTGGCTGCCGCGACGGTGCTTTGCTTCAAGTTCGGTGACCACATCATCGAGATCCTGACGACGCCCTACTGCGTCGCCATGGAGGATTTGGGCTTTGATCCGCGGATGGTGCAGCTCAACCCGATCGAATCGTTCATCGAGTACTTCAAGATCGCGCTGAAGTTCGCCCTGGTGATATCGGCGCCGTGGGTACTCTATCAGCTTTGGAAGTTCGTAGCGAGCGGCCTGTACGCCTCGGAGCGCCGCATAGTGAGGTTTTTCGCGCCGACGTCGATCGTCCTATTCGTCGTCGGGGCGTCGTTCATGGTGACGATCGTCCTTTCCGGACTGATGAAGTTTCTCATCGGGATCTCCATGTGGTTCCCGCTCCCCAGTCACGACAACTTCCTTTACAAGTGGTACAGGCGGCCAGCGACGGAGGTCGCCGCGACGTCGCAGCCGGCGGCACCGCCGTTGGAAATCCCCGTGTTGACGGTTGATCCGAATTCTCCCTCCGACGGGCAGGCATGGCTGAATCCGCTGACGCGCCGGCTGAACGTCCATCACGACGGCGAGACGTACTACCAGACGTTACAGAAGGCGAGCAGCCAGCAGTTTGTGCAGCCGTTCTTCAGCGTGTCGGAGTATCTTGGATTCGTCGTGAACCTGGCGTTGGCCTTCGGGCTCGGCTTTCAGATTCCACTTGTCGTGATATTTCTGATATCCATGCGAATCATCACGGCGGCGATGATGGCCCGGGGCCGCAAGTACGTGATCCTCGGCGTTGCCGTGCTCGCGGCCATCCTCACGCCGTCACCGGACGTCGGGACGATGATGCTACTGGCTGTGCCGATGATGGTCCTCTTCGAGGCCGGTCTGTTCATCGGACGGATCATCGAACGGCGGAAGGCCGAGGAGCACGCGGCGATCTGATGTGGTGCCCGGTCCGAGCCTGCTCCAAGACGCCTTGTGGCATACGCTTCGAGCCTATCACAAGATCGTGGCACTGGCGCCGGAGCCGGTGTTTCATCACGGGCCAAAGGTCAGTGCCACAGAGGCTTGGGGGATGGGCCATTCATGTGACAGCGCCGTTTTGGCGGCCGGACGTGGATAGCGACGTAGGAACCGTGGTTTGACCGGCCCACGGATTGCTATCCGCGGGCTTGAGGCGAGGATCTGCGGACAAGACATCGCTGCCAGATCAATCGTCGTAGCGATCTTTTGCACGCTCGTATTTGCGCTTGTACTCGTCGCACTTGTCCTTCAGCTTGTCTTTGTCCTCCTCAAGATCGCGGACTTTGTCTTCGAGGTACCCGATGCGTTCGTAGGCTTCGGCGAGTTTCTGTCGGGCTTCCTCGTGCGACCTCGTCGGTGGAAGACGGCTCGTGTCAATGGGCTGGCGGCCCCTGGGCGCGCCGCCGACCGTAACGTTCTCCGGCGCCTTGACGTTTATGCAACCGGCCATGCCGAATGTGACGGTCAACAGGACGGCGACAACGAGTGACACGGGCAAGCGAAACCGAAACATAGTATCATCTCCCAAGGACGCACCCGGACTACCCTTGTGGCACAGGGCGGCCTCCGGCCGCAACCAAAGTGTGGCACGGGCGTCCCGCCCGTGACCCCACCGGCGAGACGCCGGTGCCACAGGCTTCTTCGCGAGAC
>JAFGQA010000176.1 GCA_016935885.1 Phycisphaerae bacterium
CGGCGACTGCCTGGACCAACTCCGCAAGCTGCCCGACGCCTGCGTGGACCTGATCTACATCGACCCGCCGTTCAACAGCAACCGCAATTACGAGGTCTTCTGGGGCGAGACGAAGGAGAAGCGGGCGTTCGAGGACCGCCACGCTAACGCGCAGGGTGCCTATCACGTCCTGAGGAGGTGAGAACCAATGGTGACAGATTCCAAGAACCCCAGTGAGTCCAAACTCAAGGCGTGGTGCCTAAAATGGCTCGCAGGCATCGTGTTTCGGCTCATCATCGTCAGCATGATCGTGTGGATCGGTTGTCTCGTCCTTTCGGACAGGCCGGACAAGCCGTCATGGCTTCTTTTACCCATCACAGTGATCTACGCGATGTTTACATTGGGCATGGCGGGAGCAGCGTTCCAGAATGCGACGGCGGCTCGTCGATCGGCGGAAGCGATGGAGGCGAGTGTCGTAGAGCAGCGCCAGAGTAGATGGGCTGCGTTCGCAGCGATTGTCTCGTTTCCCGAGGGTCAAACGTGCCGCGTCAACACCGATGGAAGCACTTCAATCGTTCTAGGTAATCCCTATCGGCAGCCCATGCTCCAACTTTGCGTCAGGCTGTGGCAAATGGAAGGACAGGGTACAGGCGAGGGACAAATCAAATACTCGACCATGATGGAGTCAATCCCGATGGAGGTCGCAGCGGATGCCTCGCACGTCACGGTCCAGCTTCAACAGACATCGCAGCCGGAATCAGAACGAATCCGAATTGCCGATCTCGCGCTTCAGCGCTTTCGGCATATTTTCCAGAACGCGGTACCGAAGTCAGCCCTCTGTCTCATCACCTACTTACACCGCGCACAGATTGGTGAAACTGTCTTGGTCTACGATCTACAGCGTGCAGACGTGCAGAGTTGAAGGCATGTATGCCCCGTCCCTTCTGAGAGAAAGGATGGGGTATTCCTCGATTGTCCGCCGGCGCGATTCCCCACGTTTCGCAATGCAGAGAATGACGCACGCACCGGCCCGACCATCGCCATCGCCCAATCCCCAATCCCCAATCGTCAATCCCCAATCGTCAATCTCCAATCGTCAATCTCCAATCGTCATTGCACTCGGCCCGCGGAGCGATGAGCAAGCATTACAGATTGTCTTAACCGAAGGAGCCCCCCGGTGTCGCGTCGGTCCCAAGGCCGACCAGCCGCCAAGGTCGTTGCGCGCCCTCAACGCGACGGCCGGCAGTTCGCGGGCGTTTGCGGGCGTTTGCACTTCTTCCTTGCTGCAAACGGAAAAGCCCCGGCGCCCAAGGCCCTTCGCTCGGGTCAAGCCGCTATGGTCGGTGCCATTCCTCGCACGCCCGGCACAGGGGCATCGTATCGAGGGCATTTGCCCGAATGCTCGCGAGCCGCTCGCCGCGCCACAGGTCGCCCAGCGACGCCTCGCCGATCCGGCCGATGGTCTGCCGGCCGGCGAAGTCCTGATCGCACGTGGTCATGCGGCCGTCCGCCAGGATCAGCGTCCGCGAGAAGACACGCCGGCACACCTCGCGATGCGGCGGGGCGGTCGAGGTGACGGCCCTGTCCGGGCGCTGGCCGGCACAGTGGCTGTAGCCCCTGATCACGGCCGTCCCGAGGCGCCGCTGCCAGGTGTCGAAAAACGCCTGCATGTCGCTTAAGGTCTCGTTCGCCTTCACGAGCGAGGGCACGATGAGCGGCAGAACCTGTTGGCCGGAGGACCGCCGCGAGATCCATCGATCCAACCGGGCCGCGACGGATTCGAAGGCGTCCACGCCGTGGGCGCGGCGGTAGGTCTCGGGCGTGGCGGCGTCCAGTGTCACCTCGATGACATCGACGGGCGTTTCAAACAGGGCATCCTCAATCGTCGCGTCGTCGATCGCGGGATTATCCAACGATGCACCCGTGCGCACCGCGATGGCCGCCGCGCTCGAATCGCGGAGAAGACGACAGATCTCCGGGAACTCGGGGTGACAACAGGGCTCCCCAAAGCCGCCCAGGACGATACGGACGTCGTCGTAGTCGGCGATGGCCGCCGCGATCGATCGGATGGTCTCCAACGCGATCGGGCCGCGCCGGCCGACTTCGTCGCCACGCGGACGCAGCAGCGAGCCGGCCGACAACGGGTCTTCGGTCGTCAGCTCGATCTCGATCTCCTCGGGCACGGGATCAACGTGTTGGAGGCATCTATTGGACAGCCATGATGCGATTCTCGCCGCATCCCACGATTGCCCGCCGGCCCCCAGCAAGGCGCCGACACGATCGATGCTCCGGCGCGTGTCGCAGATCAGCCGGCCGCGTGCCTCGATCACCTCGGCCGAGGCGCGATAGCAGGCCTCCTTGCCGGTCGCGTCGGGCGCGGGATGGTCCGGACTGTACGCCAATAGCACGCCTGGCGGTTGGCCCACCGGCAGCAACTCCCCCAATAACGATCGGCCGAATACGACGGCGCCGAGCCCCGGCGGGGCCTGGACGATCGTCATCCGGACAGTACCGCCGTGCGTTTCGTAGTGGCGGGTCATGGCGTCGATCATGGCCGGGGAAACAACGGGCGCGGCCGCCGGAATCGACACGACGGCGTCCGCCGAAACCCGCTGTGCGAGGGCGGCCAACAGGGCGATGTGAACATCCTCGTCAAAGACGCACATTCCCCCAATTCCGCCGCGCCATCCGTCGAGCCCCCACCACCGCCCGGCACGGACCAGTGCCGCGTAGGGCGTGCGCGTGCCGACATGTGTTTCGGCTTCCACGGGCAATCCGTCAAGCAGCCTGGCAACCTCGGCCGATTGCTCGATCGGTGAAAGCACGTGCACGGCGTCGAGGCACTCGGCTGCCAGCACGCGCTCGACCGTCCGGCGCAGAACCGACTTGCCGTGGAGATCATCCCGCAGGCGCGACCGAGTCCCCAGCGGGCTCACCTCCAGATCGACGGAGATGGTGGCGATGAACTTCATTGCATCTGAGCTTTCAGCTTTCAGCGGTCAGCCGTCAGCTTCTGGCGACCGGCTTTCAACTTTCGAATGAGCAGAGCGAGCACGCGCTGGACTTCATCCGCGTTCACATGTCTTCTACACGGCTGACCGCTGATTACTGAACGCTGAACGCTCACATCTTCGCGGCCTCGATTGCCTCGTCGAACCGGCACAAGGCCTCCTCGAAGATCCTTTCGAGGACGTCGCAGCCTTCCAGCAGCGATTCGATGAAGCGTTTGTCTCTGTGCAGTTGCCGCTCGGCGCGGGCCGAGCCGGTCACGGCGTCACCGGCAAGCCGACGGTCCGCGGCGAATTTCTGCAATTCCCCCACTTGTGACACGTCGCGTACCATCTGAAACAGCAAGTCGTGCTCCTGGACCAACGTCCGCAGTTCGTCAACGCGGACGATCCGGCGATTGAACCGATCCGGCTTGTCGAGCAGCGCTCGCAGTTCCTTCAGAATGTCCTTAGTTTCCGTGCAAAGACTCCGAAAGTCCTTCAGCTCGTCGAGGCGCGAGGCCAAGACCTGCCGAGCGGGCCGCAGCTTCGCGGGATCGTACCACCGCGATTGCAGGTAACTGAAGCGCCCCGGCGCGATGGGCTCGCGACAGTATTCGGCGGCAGCCTGCTCGAGGGTCATCGCCGTGGTGCCTGTCTTCCTCGCCCCGCCTTCCGTCGCATCGATGATCCGGGCGGCGGCCTTGGCGAAGTCTCGCTCGAACTGCTCGAGGTAGCTGAACATCTGCTCGTCCGTGTAGATGTCACGGCCATCGATGTCCTTGATCTTGCGGAGGATTTCTCGCTGTCGGGCGATCCGCTCCCACTCCTTCATCTCCAGCGCGCCGAATCGCCCCAGCTCCGGATACCAGGCGCGGTGCATGGGCACGCCGGGGGCGTAGTAGCAGTGGCCGGAGAAGCCCAGGTCCTGCCCGACGAAGATGATCGGATCGCAGCCCAGCCATTGGGCGAGGTAGAAGGCCAGGTGCATGACGGTCGCGCCGGCCTCCATGGGCGCGCGTTTGGCGAGGTCCTCGCCCACGCAGCGATGGGCGAAGACGTTGTCCAGCAGGATGACCCGATTCCCGACCACCGCCGGCGTGCCACGGAAGATATCGATGACGTGCCACGTTGCCTTCGGCTCGGCGACCAACACGAGATCGTCCGGCAGCGTGACGCCCTCGAAGAACTGCCGCGACAGCTCGCTGAAATCCAGCGACGTGACGAAATGCGGTCGAATGCCCTTATTCAGCAAGATGCGAAGCGTCGTCTGGGCGGAGATCAAAACCGCCCTATCCTGGAGGGCGCCCAGTTGATCGATGTTCTTGGCCAGCGAGGGACCTGCCGCGACGAGGATGGCCGGGCAGCCCGTGAAGCGGCGGCGAATCACGTCCGCCGCCGGCGACGAGACGTAGGTCGGCAGGTTGTTGGCGACGTTTCGGCAGGTGATCACCGCGTTGTGGAGCAGCGTGACCAGCGACATCTTGGCGAACGCGGCGTAGTCCGTAATGGCCTGGCGGCAGGCGTTGTGGAACTCGGCGTTGTACTCTCGGGCCACCGGAGGTACGGCAAACACGGTGCCCAACATGAGCATGGTCGAATGGCGGTGCAGCCGTTCGTGCAGCGTGTTCTTCTCCAGGCCCGTGAGGATCTCGACGCGACCGGTGGCCAGCTCCGCGGACACATCAGTGTGCTCCAACGCCGTCTTGACCGTAACCAGATCGGGTTCGCTAACGAAGACGACCGTCTCCTCGCCGAGCGTCTCCATCAGTGCCTTGACGTGATGGCCCATGCCGAGACCCGACAGGATAACGGTGTAGGCATCGCGCTTCTCCAGGTTCTTGCAGAAATCGAGCGCCTCACGCCGCGGGTCGTAACGGCTGTGCAAGAGCAGCTTGCGACCGTCGGCGGTGCTGACGGCCGCGGTCATCGCCCCTTTTTTCGACGGCTGGACGTCAAGCGTGGCGTCGATCGGCAGGTCGTCAACGGACTGGGCCAGCTTCGGATTGTGCCGCCAAAGCTGGGTCATGTTGTCGAGGAAGACCTGGTTGACTGGGATCGCGGTTTGCACGCTGGCATTCTAACGGCGCCATCCTGGCCGCACACCTGGCCTTCGGGCAACGGCGATAACAGCCCGGAAAAACCGCCCGGGTGCCACTGGCAGCTTGCTGCCAGTGCGATCTTGCACGCGATTCCTCACAAAACACTGGCGGACAAGCCGCCAGTGGCACGCGGCGCGTGCTGCGGTCTCTTTGCCCTTCCCATCATAACGACAAGTAAAGGAAGCCCAGCATGACCGAGCCCACGAGGACGAGCACCTCGACACCCGCCACAACCAGGGCCGCGACAGCGAACGCGCGGTCCGGCGCTTCCCTGAACGCACGCCAGGACACGCTCAGCGCGATGGCAAGTCCGACGACCAAGACGCCCGGCCCGAGCGCCGAAAGTGGATGGCCTCAGCAGAAGACGTGGCTCAGCCCGAAGCCGGCCACGGGAATCAAAGTGGTCAGCAGTGCCTTCTTGCCGGACATTCTCGTCGCCTCCGTGGCGCTTCTGTCCACAAGCAACCTGACGTCCCATTAGCTCGCGCGCCGTGGCTACGGTCCGGCCTCCCGTTGGGGCAATCCGTTTGCCAAGGACGGACTTCCGCGCCGGCCCGTTGATTGATCCAGGTTGTATCGCCGGTCTGCTCTCGAAGACCTGCACCGGCTCTCGGGACCTCACCCAGCCGCGATCACCTTCCCAAACGCCCCCGTGCCGGCGCCCATGTCGAACTTGTAGCCCTGGTCGGCGAGCGTCCATTCCATCGCGGCGATTGCCCCGACGGTGTCGACGGCATCGACGTAGCCCATGTGGTTCAGGCGGATGATGTTGCCTTTCAGGTGGCCTTGGCCGCCGGCGCAGTGAATGCCGTATTTGGCCCGCATGTCCTTGCGCCACTTGCCTTCGTCCACGCCGTCCGGCACGCAGACGCCGGTGACCGAGTCGACGGGGTCCTTGGCGAAGACCCGCAGGCCCAGCGCCTCGACCGCCGCACGCGTCGCCTTGGCCAGCAGGGCGGTGCGGGCCCAGACGTTTTCGATGCCTTCTTCCTTGATCTTCGACAACGTGTACTTCAGGCCGTTGACCATCTGGTTGTTCGGCGTGTAGGGCGTGTCGAAACCCTCCATGCTCTTGCGGTACATCTTGAGATCGTTGTAGTACGCCGGCGGCTGGTGCGAGTCGATGACCTTCCACGCCCGATCGCTGACGGCCACGATGCCCAGGCCCGGCGGGAGCATCAGTGCCTTCTGCGAACCGGTCACCGCGATGTCGATGCCCCACTCGTCCATCTTGAACGGCAGCGTGCCGATCGACGTGATGCCGTCGATCAGGCACAACGCGTCATGCTGGCGGCAGAGCTTGGCGATGCCCTGGGCTTCGCTGAGGGCACAAGCACTCGTTTCCGAGTGGACGAGGATCACGGCCTTGATGTCGGGATGCTCCTTGAACTTCTGGCCGACGGCCTCGGCCTTGAAGCCGTAGCCGTATTCCTGCTGGTACTCGATGTGCGGAATGCCGAAGGCCAGAAGGATGTCCCGCCAACGCTCGCCGAACTTGCCGGCATGGCAGACGAGCGTCTTCGAATCCTTCTTGCAACAGCCGACGATCGCGGCCTCCATCGCCGCTGTCCCGCTGCCGGTGACGACGAGCGGCCGGGTGCTCGTGCCGATCACGTAGCCCAACATCCCGACGCATTCCTCTAGCGTCTTGCGAAAGCCGGCCGTCCGGTGGTGGTCCAGCGGCTGTGCCATCTCCAGCAGGGCCTCGGGGCTGACCATCGTGGGGCCGGGCGTAAACAAGCGCAACTTCATCATGGTGCGATCCTCCTCAAGGCGTCCGGCAAAATGGGCCGCGGGCCCGGAGCCCGCGAGACCTTGCCACCCGATGGAAGGCCTGATTGCTTCAGTTTGCCAGACGCTTCAACAGCAGTGCCGTCCACAAGGCCGTGTGGCAATCCTCGTGCCATACCGTGGCGGACAATGGGAGTATAGCCGGTCTGGAAGCAGCCCCCAAGGCCGTCGAAGTCATGGAGGTCCGAGGCCTCGAACAGCACGCGACCGCTCGGCCGGAGACGAGCGGGTGCGTGACAGTTTAGGCGGCTTGCGAATCGGCGAACTGGAGCGTGATATTGCCCACGGTGAGCACCTGATCCGAGCCCCGAGCGCAAGCCCTTGACAAGGCAACGTCTTGTCAAGGGTTTATCCCAAAGGCCCCCGCGCTGACGCTTGGGGCTCGGATCAACTCCCGCCTAAACCGTCACGCACGCATCTTCCCGGCTTGACGATTCCGAGCTTGAATCCGGATATGCCGGCGGTTATTGTGGGCTTACGGAAGGAGCACAGCCCTTATCACGACACGCCCATTTCAGGAGGGGCGCCATGAAGTACCAGCGGTTTCGACAGTTGTGTGTTTGCAGCCTGGTTGGCCTGTTGGCTACGGTCGCCCAGGCCCAGACCACCTGGTACGTGGACGATGACGCGCCCAACGACCCGGGTCCGGGCGATCCGATGGTGAGCGATCCGCTTGAGGACGGTTCCGCCGCTCATCCCTTCGACGCGATTCAGAAAGGCATCGACGCGGCGGTGGCGGCCAACGGCGACGACGTGCTCGTCCTCGACGGCACGTACACCGGCACCGGCAACAAGGACCTCGACTTCGGCGGCAAGGGCATCACCGTGCGTAGCGAGAATGGCCCAGACGCGTGCATCATCGACTGCCAGGCGAGTGCGGAAGACCCCCATCGCGGGTTCTACTTTCATAGCAGCGAGACCGACACATCGGTCGTCGAGGGTTTCACTATCCAGAATGGCTACGTGGCCTCAGCCAGTTGGTACGGTGGCGGGATATCTTGCGATGCCAGTAGTCCGGAGATCTCTGATTGTACCATCTCTGGCAATACTGCAGATATTGGCGGCGGTATCTGCTGCGATGTCGACAGCGACCCCCTGATCAGGCACTGCACGATCGCAGATAACACGAGCTATTGGGGAGGCGGTATCGGCTGCTTACAGGACAGCGACGCCGAAGTCAGAGCCTGCACGATTACAGATAACACGGCCGTCTTTGGCGGCGGCATCCACTGCATATGGAACAGCAACCCGACGATTACGGATTGCACGATAGCGTGTAACACGGTGGACCAAGACGGTGGCGGCATCTACTGCGAAGAGGACAGCAACCTCGCGATCAGCGGGTGCACGATAACAGAGAACACAGCGAGCGCGTATGGAGGTGCGATCTTCCACCTGAACTCCAGTAGCGATGCGACGATTGCCAGTAGTACGATCATGGGGAACACAGCAAACTGGGGTGGTGGCATCTATTTTCGCAACGGAGACCCGACCGTCAGCAACTGCACGATCGAAGACAACACCGCAGGCACGCACGGAGGCGGCGTCTTCTGTGATGGCAACGGCTTCCCGACGATTGCTAATAGCATGATCACGGGCAACATTGCTGACAGCGGCTCTGGAGGCGGCATCCTCAGCATCCATAGCGACCCAACGATAGGCAATTGCACGATCACGAACAACACAGCTGACGACTACGGAGGTGGCATTTACTGTTACTATGATGGAAACCCGATCATTACAGACTGCATCCTGTGGGAGAATACTGCGTCGCAGGGACCGGAGATTGCCGTGGGCATAACCGAGAATCCATCAACGCTGACGGTCTCGTACAGCGACGTACAAGGAGGCGAGGGGGCCGCCTACGTCGACGCCGGCTGCACGCTGAACTGGGGCGATGGCAACATCGATGCTGACCCGCTGTTCGTGCTCGGGCCGGGCGGATGTTACTACTTGAGCCAGACGGCGGCCGGACAGGCGGAGCAGAGTTTGTGCCTCGACGCCGGCAGCGACACGGCAGCCAACCTCGGCCTTGACACGCTGACGACACGGACCGATGAAGCTGCCGATGCCGGGATCGTTGATATGGGATACCATCACCCCGTCCTGGGTACAGGGATCGTTGGGGGCGATATGGATTTTGACGGTGACGTGGACTTCGACGACTTGGCCGTCTTCGTGCCCATATTGCTTGGCTCGGACACCGATCCATGCCGAATCTGCAAGGCTGACATGAATGGCGACGGCTTGACGAACGGCCTTGACATACAACCGTTTATCGATGCCCTTCTGGACCCCTACCAGGGTGTGATGATCGAGACTGTCACCGTTGGCAACCCGGGCAATCCGGACGACACGATTGGCGATGGTTACGGCTGTGTGGCCTACACGTACAACATCGGCAAGTACGAGGTGACGGCCGAGCAATACTGCGGGTTTCTCAACGCTGTGGCCGCTGAGGACACGTACGGCCTATACGACACGATGATGTGGTCGAGCTCCTGGGGCTGCCAGATTGAACGCACGGGCTCACCGGGCAGCTACGCGTACGGCGTGGCGCAAGACTGGGCGAAACGCCCGGTGAACAACGTTTCCTGGGGCGACGCAGCCCGGTTCTGCAACTGGCTGCACAACGGTCAGGCCACAGGCGTGCAGGACCCGACCACCACCGAGGACGGATCGTACTTCCTCGATGGGGCGATGAGCGATGCTGAATTGTTGGCGATCACGCGTGAGCCGGATGCAACGTGGGTGATCCCTTCGGAGGACGAGTGGTACAAGGCCGCGTACCACAAGAACGATGGTGTGACGGGGAACTACTGGGTATTCCAGACGCAGTCGGACACGGTACCGACTCATGAGGCCCCACCGGGCACAGACATGGCGAACGGCTCAGCGAACTACTATGACTGGTCGCTCGAAGAGTTTGCAGTAGGCAGCCCGTACTATCGCACCGAAGCGGGCGCGTACGACGCCAAGCCGTCGAACAGCGCGTACGGCACGTTCGACCAGGGCGGCAACGTATCCGAGTGGACCGAGGCTGTGACTGATTCGTATCGCCGCGCGCGCGGCGGATCATTCTATGATGGCACCTGCCAACTGCTTCCGGCGAGTTACCATCCATACCTCCCAACAACTCAAACCTTTACAGCGGGCTTCCGTGTCGCCGAAGTTCCCTAACAGCCCGTGGTAATCTGCTGGTGCGAGAATCCTTTCTCGCACCGACTTGCACGGGAATCCCTTCCCGTGAGCATCGCAGGATAGGAATCCTGCTGTGGGTGGGGCCGAGAAGGGATTCTCGGCCCAGCGTATGCAGACGACGCGCGGCCAGACACGCCGGTCGGACTTCCGGTTGACCTCGAGGGCCGCCCGCGGCTGGACCTGAACAACGACCGTCTGGTCGGCGGCATGGACATCCAGCTCATCGTCGATCAACTTCTGAGTCAATGATGCTGAGTGACCGGGCGCGATTGTGCAACACAGATCAGCGCCCGGAGCGAGAGCGACGGGTTGCCGGACCCCTCGCTGGGGCTTGAAACCGTGCGCTGGCGCTTGCGGCTCCGATGGGTGTCGCAGATACGCGCACAGTGATACACAGTGAGGCACTCATGTACGATGGGCAATGTTGCCCATCTGTTGATCCCGCACACCACCGCGGGACGCGGATCAGAACCGCGGGCTCGACAGGATCAGCACGTTGGCCCAACGGCCCACGCTACGGCTGCCCGGTGCTACGGACTGTCTGGTGCCGGCGAATTGCGGCAAGCCGCCAGTCCTGCGACGCGTGGGGCCGAGAGGGGATTCTCGGTCCGGTGTGTCTCCCACATGCTTGGGAGCCGCGCAGAAACAACGTAAAACGCTTTGATCCGCCAAACGGCAAGCCGGCAGGCCAGCCAAGCGGCACGATCGGTCATGTTGTTTTCGCGCGACGCCTCAGCCGCTGCTGACACGGCAATGGCAGACAACCTATTGCGAAGGACTCACGGCGCGGCGATATCGACACGGGTCAACAAGGGGCCCTGCGCCACGCGACGGAGCTACTCCGGCCAGACCAGATTGCCGAGTGTTCGCGGGTCGTAGCAATAGCGTGGGGCGCGGGCCCAGTCGGAGTATTCGCCACGGACCGGCTCGAGGCGTGCGAGGTTGAAACCCCAGATGGGGTTCTCCGCGCCAACGGGTCCGAACGTTGAGATCGGGATGGCGATCTCGGCGCACCAGCCATACTCGGTGGAGGTGACGCAGCACGTCGGCGGGTCGCCGGGCCACGGCCGCCGCTGGCCGATCGGCGGGATGGTGCCGACGCCGCGTTCGAAGACGGGGTTGCCGGTGGACTTGAGCACGATGTGGTACAGGTCGTCGCTCTGCGTTGCGGCGTTGGTCGGGTCGATCAGGATCTCGACGAGGTCCTCGTCCAGCGGCATGAGGTCCTCATACTCGACGAAGTTCCTCAAAGCGCGTGCAGACGCTTCTGTGGGACGCGTGTGTTGCCCGTGGATCCACGGGCGGGACCGTTGTGCCGCCGCACCTTCAGGATCATCTCCTCGCGGCGTGCTCGCGGCGTCTGCGGCCCTTTCATCGGGCACGGCGGCGTGAATGCCGATGTAGAGCACGTCCCTGTCCTGACACAAGTAGGCAACCGTCTGACTTTCGGCCCTGGCGCGCTCCTCGTACCGCCGCTCTGCGGCTGGGCGAGCCTGTTGGCGGTCTTCATAGGCGTTGATCAAGCGGAAATCCCCGACGATATTGGACTCGCTGGGCGGCCAGTCGGCCAAGTTGCCATCCACGGCGATCGGACTCGGCGCGCGGGGCACCTGCACGATGGAGAGTGTGGCCTCGGTCGCCACGCGGCCCGATACTCCCGCGTCGAAGACGATCGTCTGCGTGTGGTGGCCGTCGAGGTCGCACGGCGGCATGGTGGGTGTCGCGACAACCAATTGCCTCCTGACGAGGCCCATTTCTGGCACCGGCCCCACGCGGACGACGTCGCTGACCCGCTGCATTCCGGGCGACAGAGGGTCGAAGGTCAACTTGCCTTTCACCGGCGTACGGAGTTCGTTGCGGATGGCGACATCGTATTTGACGCGGTAGCCCGTGTGGCCGGGGCGATCGTCAACGGCCAGCCGCGCGGATTCCGTCCAAGCATCGAGACGTCTCGTGGCGCTCAGGAACTTCGCCCAGGAGGCCTGAACGGCGGCCAGGTCCGGCGCCGAGTCTTGGCCTTCGACGAGCGAGCCGGCGACTTCCTCGATAAGGATTGACGTTGCCAACTCCCAGATCGCCGGATCATCAATGCGGCGACCGAACAGCCCGTCCTGGTAATTGTCACCGTAGGCATCGGTGCCGGCGGCCTTGATGAGCGAGCTGGCGAGCAGACGGGCCGTCGCGCCTCCGCCGTGAGCATCGAGCAGCCGAAGGAGCTGGTAGTCCTGGATACCCAACTGCAATTGTTTGAGCCGGACCGACGGTACGGGCTCCGTCAACCCGAAGGGCGTGCCGGGGTATAGCAGCCAAGTATCCGATCGTTGCGAGCGCGTCTTAATGGGCTCGTCGAGGAGGCGCTCAGGCCAGTCTGTGGCGTGGGGGAGGAACACGGCGTTGTGGTTCTGGAGGAATGCCTGCCATGGGAGACTTCTGGCCTGAATGGGCGGCGCTTCCACGGCGACAGACCCACTGAAAGGCGGGCGGTCCGGCAGGAGCCAGGTCCGCTTGCCAAGCACCTGGAGATGCCGGAGCGTGGGTGGATGCTGATACCGGGCGGGTGTGGACCATATGTCGATGTCGGCGGAGAGGTCTTCGAAGTGGTGGTCGAACCAACCGAAGGCCGTCATCGGCTGCGGGATCAGCGCCGAGGCAAAGGCCAACCGCTCGTCAACGAGGTGGGTGATCCTCGCGAGTTGCCGAACACGTGCGAGGTCTTCGGCCTGTGGATCGCAGCGTTTCGGCAGGTCGAAGTAGACGAAGGCACGGTTGAGCCAGCCGTTTTCCTCGAAGTGCTTTCCAGTTTGGGCCAGATAGTCCTTCAGCACCGCGGCATAGACCGTGGATTCAATGCCGCCGTATTGCGCGGGATCGGGTTGACGGAGATCGACGGGGAGTGGCCAGGCGTGCGCGGGGCGGCCTTCCCGGTAGGCGCTGCCGTCGATCAAGGGCCCGCAGAAGGCGTCGTAGTCGGTCCAGTCGAGTTGTACAGCGCCATCCTGGCCGAGGGTGGCGAGGGGGTGGACCTCGTCCGTATAGGGGCACAGGCCGTGTTCGTGCAGGATGGCGAACGTGCGAAGGAAGGTGTATCGGGCTTGATCATCCAGGAGAGCGAGTTTCAGATTGAGTGGATCCAGGCGTGTGTGTGCGGTGATGATGCGAGCAAGCTGCACGCGCGTCACGATCGGGATGGCGTCCGTGCGTGACAGGTATATGTCGCGGACGACGACCTCGACCGGCATCCGCGTCGCGTTGCCGTCGGCGTCGCGCACGTTGACGGCGCCTTGGTGGATGCCGGGCCTGGCATCCGGCGGGATCTTGATCTCGACCCAGATCGCCAATTGGCCGCCAGCCGGGATGACGAACGGCTGGCCGTGTCTCGGGGCGTCGATCGGCACGAGGACGTCGGGGACGTCACGCGACCGGCGCAGGCCCTGGGAGCGGAGGTACCAGTTTGGATACCGCTCGATGGTAATCGGCCATTGGCGATACATGCGAACGGCGTCGCGATGGATCGTGCTGGCCGGCCCCAGCAGGTCCTCGGCAGCCAATTCGACGCCGACCGCCTGGCCCGTCGTCGCCGGTATGACGAGTTGAAAGGCGACGATGCCGTTGACCGCGCCTTGGAGCCGGATGACGTTTTCCGCCTGGACAAACGTCAATGTGTCTGCACGGGGCGGCTGGTCGGCTTCGACGCGCATCGACGGCCCCACGACCGACGGCTGTGGAAGGATGCTCCGATTCCTGTGGGTGATGCACGCCGACAGGAACACGGATAGCGTCACCGACAAACCCAGCACGATCAAACGCAGCCGTGCGGGGCGGCGTCTTGCGAGAGGTGGTATCCGTTTGGTTCGGTCGTTCATCCGTTCTCGAAACAGTGGCACCGGCGTCTCGCCGGCACTTCATCCGTGTTCCGCCAGTCCGTCCATTTAGTGGTCGGCATCGCGGGGTTGAGACTGTCAATATTACTCAAACTGGCCGCCGGCGGCTTGATGTGTGAAGCGTAAAGCGTCAAAAAGAGACGGGATACGCTTCACGAGATACGAGATACGAGATACAATCACGGCCTAGCAGCCCGTGGAGAAAGGGAGGACAGCGTTTCGGAAACGCCCTTCCTGACCGTGAAAACCACCGGCGAGACGCCGGTGCCACAGTTTTGCCACGGGCTGC
>JAFGQA010000177.1 GCA_016935885.1 Phycisphaerae bacterium
CGCCCGTGCGGTCTCTCCGGTGGGCGCGTGGGCATACACACTGGCAGGCAAGCTGCCAGTGGCACCCACCTAAACTGTCATGCACCCATGTGCCCGTCGAATCCGAACCGGGCACACGGATCGGCTGGGACTTCGTCGCCATACTGGATGGGCTCGCGGGACTCTTCGCCCGGTCCGCAGGTCTTTTGACGCCAGCTTCGATCCGACCGGCATCCCGTGATGGAATCCTCTCGACCGCAGAGGATGTCCATGCTGTGCCGTGGCAGCCATTCTGTTGCAGGACATGCTGGGTTACGCCAAGCCGTTCGGCTATCGTTGTGCCCGCCGTGGGGGATTCGCCATGCTGAACGAACTAGAGTTCATGGTTATCTACCTCATGGGGCGGGGGCACAGCGGCTCGATATGTCGCCAGTGGCGAGACGTATCGAGAACGGAGAGGCGCTGGACATCCGTCACAATATCGGTGCCAACCGGATCCGTTTCGGCGAAGGGCGGCGTTGGGCGAATCGAACGAATGTTCAGACGTCGGCCGTTCGTGATCGATAATGTGAAGCGGCACGATGGCGCGCGGAGTCCGGCTGCCACATTATCGGGCCGTCACTGCGAACAGCGGCGGACTCGCGGCGGATGCGTGTGCCGCCTCCCACGAAGCGTGAGCCAGCTAAAAGCAGGCTGTAGGAAGCTGAGGTAGATACCTTGGGCACGCAGATCAAATGGGTTCGCCCGACGGTCCAAAACGTCAAGGCGCTGTGGTTGCGGATCAAGGACGGTCAGTTCAGGACCCTTGCCGGCGTGCCGAGGTTCCAACTGGTCAAGGATGTTGACGATCCGGATGTCCTCTACATTACGTGGACCTACGACAAGACGGCCCTGGTCCGTTGCGTCTTAGACGATTTTCCCGCGTACCTCCCGGACGAGTGGCAGGATCAGGTCCACAAGGTCCTGAGACGGATCGCCGGGAGGGAGCTTCGGCCACCGAGCGTGGATCTTAGCGAGACCGATAAGGCAATCGATCCTGTGCGGCGATACGTGGAGGAGGCCCAGGACATATTCATGGACAAGCTGCCACAGGCGGGGCTCGACGAAGAAACAGAGTCATGTATCTTCACGCTGTTCCAGGAGACGCTTGATGAAATGGTGGGCCAAAGGATGATCAAGGGAACGTGATTGGGAGAGGCCGAAAGCCGAGGCGTCGGAATCCCCGATTCCTCGATTCCTGGCACATCGAGTCTTCATTCTTCAGTTTGTGGCCTTGCGCCCGTTCCCAATCCGCCGGGTCCAGTCAGGTCTTCCTTTGGTAACCTTGCATCTTCACCCGCAAGGAGCTGTGCGAGGGCTGCTCTGCACGCAGCGATCGTTGCCTCGATATCCTCCAGGAAACTCGCTTCCTCCTCGGCAAGCATTCCCCGGTCGCGCATTTGGGAGAAGACCGCGTGGCTCTTGGCATACCAGTCGATCGCCGCCCTGGTCTGCTCGATGTGATCGGCCTTGGACCCTTGGTTCCGGTTGGCCAGCAGCACGTTGACGTGTGCCAGCTTGTAGTACCTCAGAGCTAGGCCGCGCTGGGTCTCGGCGCTGTCGGGCTCGGCCTCGGCGGCGGCCTTTGACAGGGACAGCGACCTTTGGAAGTGCGCGACGCTCTGCTCGATCCGGTCGGTCTTGGACAGTAGCACGGCGAGCCGATCGTGCGCGTTGGCCAGGTCGCGACGTACGGTCGCGTTGCTCGGATCGACCAGGAGCACGGCTTCATACACGTCGATCGCCTTGTCATAGTATCGAACGGCTTCGTCGGTCTTACCGGTCTGCGTCAGGATATCCCCCAGGGACGTACAGCTATTGGCCGAGTTTTCTTGAAGCGACGCATTCGCGGGATCGGCTTCTGACAAGGCCTCCCAAACCGCTGCGGCTTTGCCGTAGTCCCTCAACGCGGCTTCGGTCTCGCCTGCCGACGCCTCCAGCCGTGCGATCTGGTCGTAACTCGTCGCCAAGTCGCCTTGAAGCCTGGCGTTAGAAGGGTCGGAGGCAACCGCTTCCTTCCGAATATCGAGGGCTTTGTGAGCGTTGGCCAATGCCGCATCGGTCTGACCGACCTTGGCCTCCGTGACGCCCACGCGATTGTAGCTGATGGCCAGGTCCCGGCGGGCCTTGGCATTCGTCGGATCAACCTCCGCGAGCGCCTTGCGTATCTCAAGCGACTGGCGGTAGTACTCCAGCGCCTCATCCTCCTGCCCGACAAAGTCGTGTATGTCGCCGAGATGGTCGTAGCTGCCCGCCAGGAGTGAGCGGAGCCGCGCGTTGGTGGGGCACTCCAAGAGCAAGGCTTTTCGGATCTCCATCGCCTCCCGCAAACTCGTCATGGCCTCTTCCGTCTGCCCCTCTTTGAGCAGCGCGAGGCCGACTTTGTCATGGAACATCGCCGAATCACTCCGCGCCTCGGCGCTCGTGGGGTCGGCCTGTGCCAACGCCTCCACGAGCCTCAGAGCCTCGCGGTAGTTGGCCAAGGCCTCTTCGGTCTTTCCCATATCGATCAACGTGTCCCCGACGTCCTGGTAGCCAATCGCCAACGTCCGTTTGGCCGGCAGATAATCCGGGTTCCGGTCGCACACGGCCTGCGCCATTTCCTTCGCCCGCTCGTATTGCGCCAGTGCCTCCTCGGTGCGGCCCGTCACCCAATACATGTCGCCGACTCTGCCGAGTGTGAGACCCACGTCGCGAACGAGCCGGTCGTCGTCTGGCTCCGCGGCGTGCAGCTTCTCGAGAATCTCCATCGTCTTCTGATAGCTTCGCATGGCACCGGCGGTATCGCCGAGATTCGCCCGTCTCACCGAGCCCTGGACGTCGCCGACCTTGCTGTACGCCGCCGCCAGTTCCCGCTGGAGCAACAGGTCGTCACCGGCTTCCTCGGCCAGGCTGTCAAGATAGGTCAAGGCCGTCTTGACCAGCAGCTCCCGCGCGGGCGTCGAACCGGGAAGCTCAACGATGGCATCGTGAAAATCGAAGATAAACGCGTTGGCCAACTCGCGGACCTGCTCGAACCGCTGCTTCGCCCGGGCCTCGGCCGTCAACGCACGCTCGAGCTTCGCCTTGGCATCTTGCGCCTGGGTCTCGGCCTCTCTCCACGAATCCTTCGCCGCGCCGTACATGATGGACAGCGTGATACTCGACGCGACAATCAGCCCTCCGAACATCGCCGCCACGGCCACCGCCAGTTTGTAACGGCGAACCGTCTTCTTGAACACGTACCAACTGCTGTCTCGCTTGGCCTCGATCGGTTCCCCCGCCAGGTAATGCTCGATGTCGCGGGCCAACTCCAACGCGCTCTGATAGCGCCGCTCGCGCTGCTTGGCCAAGGCCTTGAAGATGATCGTCTCCACCTCGTGGTCAACCGGGCACCCGTGCTGGCGCGATCCCCGCGCATGGGTGCGCCGCACAATCCCCGATTCAGGACTCCACACCTTGCTGGGCGGCGCCGGTGCCATGTCGGTGATGTGCTTCAGAACGTCCACGACCTCTCCGACCACCGGATAGGGATACTGCCCGGTCAGCATCTCGTACAGGATCACGCCGAGTGCGTACACGTCCGTACGGATGTCAACCTCGTCGGGATGGCCCTTGGCCACCTCCGGAGACAAGTAGGGCAGCGTCCCAACCACCTGGCCGGTCATCGACAGCAACGTCTCCGCCCCGCCGCCCAACTGCTTGGCCAGACCGAAGTCCAGCACCTTCGGATTCCCCTCCGTGTCCACGATGATGTTGGATGGCTTGAGGTCGCGATGGATAATGCCCTTTTGGTGGGCGTGGTTCACCGCCTGGCAGACCGTCACGAAGAGCCGCAGCGCCTCCTCCAGGCTCGGTTTCTCCTCCTGGACATACTGATCGAGCCGCAGGCCGCGGACGTAATCCATCACGCAGTATTGGCGGCGGTCGCTGGTCACACCGGAATGGAAGACCGTCACGATGTTGGGGTGTCGGAGGTTGGCAATCAGCTCAATCTCGCGTTCAAACCGCCGCCGGGCCGACTTCGACGCGAACGGTCCCTCCAGCAGGACCTTGATCGCCACCTTGCGCTTGGCTGACTTCTCGATGGCCTGGTAGACGACGCCCTGTCCCCCGCGGTGTAACTCCCGGACGATCTCGTACCCTTCGATGATCCCTCGCGGCGGCAGCGGCGCCTGAAGGTCGAGACTGCCGTCGAAGTCCCCACGAATGCCGCCGACCACAGGCCCATCCGGCGAACCACTGGCCGGCGCCTTGAGCACGTCAACGAGATCCCCGGACGATCCCAAACGTCGAACGTACTGGACCAGTTCGTCATGCTCCGCCACCAACGCCGCATCGCGCCTCGCGCACGCATCGCACGAAGCCAGATGGTCGCGGATTTCCGCCGCCCGTGCCTCTGCCATGTCGCCGGCGTGGTATCGGTCGAGGTCGGTATCGCTTGGACAGTCACCCATGGCTTCATTGTACTACAGACCGCAACAATGGCCACGATGGCTCTGCTGTGTGACCACGCCCGAATCCTCTTGGAGAGTTATGGGGCTCGCGGGAACTGTCATCAATGCCTCGCGGGCCTGATTGCCGTGGCAAACCACTGCCTCTGGCGGTGAGAATTGACAAGGCTCTTCCATTTCAGCGTTGTGTGGCGCGCGCCGCGCACTTGGGGCGCTTGTCCGCGGAACGTGTGTTCGCAGAACGCTTGTCCGCGGAACGTGTGTTCGCAGAACACGTGTCTGCAAAGTGGGGATTCGCAAGGTGCGGATTCGCGGGGCGCGGGTCGGCTGGGTGTGGGTTCGCGGGTCTGCTTCGGCCCCAACGGGGCCGGGGATCGTAGCCGGGGGTGGAGCGCAGCGGAACCCCCGGTGACCGGGCCACCTGTCCTCCCCCGCCCCGAAGAAACTATGAAAGCCGGGCCTCCTGGCGATCTGAAGCGGGATCGAGTCCCATGATCGCCGGACGGGCTGA
>JAFGQA010000178.1 GCA_016935885.1 Phycisphaerae bacterium
GGACAAGAAGACCGTGGTGCTGGAGCTGGACGAGAGCGCGCTGTCGTTCTACGACCCGGAGCGGAAGGCGTGGGTGGCCGAGCCCGGGGCGTTCGAGATCCTCGTGGGCTCCTCCTCCCGCGACATCCGCCTGAAGGAAACGTACACGCTCGCGCCGTGACCTCCCGGGACGTTCTGGACAACAGGTCCTTTCGCGCCTAGGATGACCGTGGCGGTCTTGCGCCGCACCGAAAGGAGATCAGCCCATGAGCCAGAAGGCCTTCTTCGAGTTGCTTTTCGACCTGTCGTTCACGGAGTTCCTGGCCACGCGCGTCATCAAGGTGCTGTACGTGGCCGTGGTGGTCCTCTGCCCGATCGGCGTGCTGCTTATGATCCTGCGCAGCTTCGGGCAGGGCTTCCTCAAGGGGCTCTTCGCGCTCATCATCTCGCCGCTGATGTTCCTTTTCTACGTGATCATCGCGCGCGTGTGCTGCGAGGCGCTCGCCGCCCTCTTCCGCATCGCGGAGAACACGGCCCGGCTCGTTGAGCAGAACGAACCCCCGCCGGCCAGCACCGAGTGACCCGCGGCGGTATCCGATGAACGAAGAGACCGGCAACACGGCAGCACCGCCCCGCGCCTTCTCGCTCCCGCTGTATCTGTTGATCGTCTTCGGCGTGTCGTGGCCGTTCCAGGTCGTGAGCGTGATCTGGGGACGGAGTCTTCCGGTGGTTTTCCTGTTGAACGCCGCCTCCATGTGCATGGTCACCGTCGGCACGTTCCTGGCCGGGCGGTACGTGTTCCGCGACGGCTTCGCGGGCGCCGGATGGTCCTGGGGACGCCTGCTGCACTACCTCGCCGTTATCGGCCTGGCCGCCGTGCTCTGGATCCTGCCCGCCTACGCCGACATCGGTCTCGGCCTGACGCAGGTGACGCAGCCTCTTCGCAACCGGCAGATCGCGCTGCTGGTCGTCTTTCCCTTCATCATTTTCGTGCCCGGGTTCGGCGAAGAGTTCGGCTGGCGCGGGTACATGCTGCCGCGCATGGCCGCGACCCGCAGCCCGCGCAAGGCCGTCCTGCTGCACGCGGTGATCTGGTGGGCGTGGCATCTGCCCATCCTGGCGGGCACCGGCGTGGCCGCGGGCCTGGCACTGGGAAAGGAAATAGGTTCTCCCGGCGTTGCTGTCGCGATCGTGTCCACCGCCGTCGTCCTGCTCAGCGCGGTCCCCGCCATCCTCCACGGCGTGGTCTTCGCCTACATCTGGCTGCGCAGCCGCAGCCTGGCCGTTGCCACGGTGTACCACGCCGTCTTCGACGGCTTCCGCGACGGACTGGGCGCAACGGTCGGCGTGGGCCCGATCGCCGGCGCGTGGGCGAACGTCGTGATCATCGTCCTGGGCGTGGTGCTGCTCGCGTCGGGGAAATGGGATGATCTTCGTCCGCCGCCGGACGCGTGACACCCGGGACGGCCCTACCCCACATCGACTATGCTCGGCGTGTAGTCGGCCGGCGGCTCGAACCCGAGGAGCTTCAGGCAGGTCGCCGCGAGGCTGCTGATGCCCAGGCCGGGGCCCGCGTCCGTCACGGCCGACGCCGCCGTCAGCCGCGCCTTCGAGACGCCCGACGGATCCCAGATGTAGCACGGCACCGGATTCAGCGAGTGCGCCGTCCTGGGCTTCGGCCTGCCGGTGTCCGGATCGATGACCACCACGCCCGTTTTCTTGCTCCGCTCGTACATGTCGTCGGCGTTGCCGTGGTCCGCGGTGACCACCAGGATGCCCTTCTCCGCGCGGACGGCGTCGAGGACGCGGTCCAGGCACAGGTCCACGGCCTCCACGGCGATGCGCACCGCCTCGAAAACGCCGGTGTGTCCCACCATGTCGCCGTTGGCGTAGTTCAGACGGATGAAACCGTACGTGTTCCGCTTGCGGTGAATCGCCTTGAGCACCTTGTCGGTGATCTCCGCCGCCTTCATCCACGGGCGCTGCTCGAACGGCACGCGGTCGGAGGTCACCTCCACGTAGTCTTCCACCGCCTCGTCGAACTTGCCCGACCGGTTGCCGTTGAAGAAATACGTCACGTGCCCGAACTTCTGCGTCTCGCTGACCGCCATCTGGCGGCAGCCGCTGTGCACGAGGTACTCGCCCATCGTCCGGTCGATGCCGGGCGGCGGCACCAGGAACTTCTTCGGGATCAACGCGTCGCCGTCGTACTGCATCATCCCGGCGAACAGGACGTTCGGCCTCGGCCCGCGATCGAACTTGTCGAAGTTCTCCTCCTCGAACGCGCGGCTGATCTCGATGGCGCGGTCGCCGCGGAAGTTGAAGAAGATCACGCTGTCGTGCTCCACGATGGGTCCGACCGGTTTCCCGTCGCGCTCGATGACGAACGCCGGCAGGTCCTGGTCGATGACGTTGGGGTTCTCCCTGCGCAGCGCCTCGATCGCGGCGCGCGCCGACGGGAACAGCTTCCCCTCGCCTCTCACGTGGGTCTTCCATCCCAGCGCCACGATGCCCCAGTCGGCCTCGTAGCGGTCCATCGTGACCTTCATCCGCCCGCCGCCGGAGGCGATGGCGTAGTCCACGGACCCGTCCGCGTTGATGTCCTTGAGAAAGCTCTCGAGCCGGTCCACGTACTCCAGCGCCGAGGTCGGCGGCACGTCGCGGCCGTCCAGCAGGATGTGCACCCGCGCCTTCTTCACGCCCGCCGCCTTGGCCTCCGCCAGCATCGCCTCCAGGTGGTCGATATGGCTGTGCACGTTGCCGTCCGAGAAGAGCCCGATGAAATGCAGCGCCGACCCGTGGTCGCGCGCGTTGCCGGTCAGCTCCTGCCACGCGGCGCCCGAGTAGAGCGATCGCGTCTGGATCGCCTGGTTCACGAGGCTGGCGCCCTGGTCGAACACCCGCCCGCAGCCGATCGCGTTGTGGCCGATCTCGCTGTTGCCCATGTCCTCGTCGCTCGGCATCCCGACCGCCGTGCCGTGCGCCTTGAGCTCGGTGTACAGCGCGTTCTCCCGCAGCCAGTGCATGTTCGGGGTGACCGCGGCCCGGACGAAATCCCCTTCCTCGTACTTCCCGACGCCGACGCCGTCCATGATCAGCAGGACGACCGGGCCCTTGGGACCGTGATAGTGCGCAAGCCGTTTCAAAGGTTCCATGAAGAGAACTCCTGTGTGATGAGCACACCAATATGCTTCGGCGGGAGCCTCAAATCAAACAACAATTCCCTTTCAGAGTTCGGGCGGGAGTTTTCAGAGTTCTGGCGGCACGCCAGAACTCTGAAAACTCCCGCCCGAACTCTGAATCCAACGCGGAAACGACAGCCAGCAGATGACGCAGATTCCTTGAACGAGGGTCATCCCGAACCCCGAGCGTTTCTCCCCTCTTTGTCATCCCGAACCCCGAGCGAAGCGAGGGGTGAGGGATCTCCTCTCGGCCCAGGACCAGGATCAGATGCCTCGCCCTTCGGGATCGGGATGACAGTGCGAGGGGACACCGATGCAAGGGAAACGTATAAGCGCGAAGCGCGGCCGAACACCGACCACCGAACCCGCCTTCGCCAAGGCTCCGGCGGGCAGGCACCGAAACCCGTCCCCTCCCCAGGTTGACGCGGTCTCCACCCTCCTGTAGGTTGCCGGCGTGGGCGCAGCATCCCATCCTGGCGGCGAGGGCTGGATCGACCGGCATCTCGAGGCCGTGCGCGGCCTGATGGCCGACTCGCTGGCCCGCACGCCGGTGCGGTCCATCGTGGAGAACAGCCGGTCGCTGATCGGCAACGGCAAGATGCTGCGGGCGCGGCTGGGCCTGCGCGTGGGCGCGCCGGCGGGCGTTTCCA
Source organism: Phycisphaerae bacterium (assembly GCA_016935885.1). Next base: position 3,812 of record JAFGQA010000178.1, read on the forward strand.
TCCACACGCTCGTCCACGCCGCGGCGGCCGTGGAACTGATCCATGCCGCGAGCCTGCTGCACGACGACGTGATCGACGGCGGGTACCTCCGGCGCGGCGCGCCCGCGTTCTGGGTGGAGCGCGGCATCCCGGGCGCCATCCTCCTGGGCGACCTCATGCTGTTCAAGGCCCTGGACCTGGTTTCGGAGATCGAGGACGCGCGGCTGCTGCCGTTGCTGATCCGGCTGACCGGCGAGGTGTGCGAGGCGGAATCGCAGCAGGAACTGGTGCTGCGCGGCCATCCGTCGGAATGGGAGACGTGCGTGAGCATCGCGCGGCGCAAGACCGGCGCGCTGTTCGCTTTCGCGGGCTACGTCGCCGGCGGCGACGACGTGGTCCTCTCGGAGGCCCTCCTGGAATCGGGCTACGCGGTCGGCACGGCGTACCAATTGGCCGACGACATCCTCGACGCGAGCGGCAGCAGCGAGAAGGCCGGCAAGACGCTGGGGAGCGACGAGGCGCGCCGGAAGACCACGGCGGCCTCCGCCGCCGAGGACCCTACAGACCCGATGGATTTCATCGGCCGCCTGTGCGTTTCGGCCCGCGAGCGCCTCGCGCCCTGGCCCACCGCCCGGCGCGCGTGGGACGAGTACATGGACCTCGACCTGCAGCCCGCGCTGGACCACAGCCTTGCCGGGCGCAGGTAGGGACGGCCCATCGCATTTCCGTGTTCGGTTTTCGAGCTTCTTCAGCTAGAATCCCCCCGCAGATCAACTCACACCCAGGGAGGGGCATCATGAGAACCAGGTCTGTCCTTATCTCCGTCGTCCTCTGCGCTCTTGCCGTCCACGCGCAGGTGCCCGAGCGGATCAACTACCAGGGGCGTCTCGTCAGCGGGACGAACCTGTACAACGGGACCGTCAGCCTCGTGCTGCGCGTCTACGACGACCCGGGCGCCGGCACGCTGCTGTGCGAGGACTCCAACGACGTCGCCGTCGTGGACGGACTGTATTCCACGTTCATCGGCGACAATGTCACCGCCGGGTCGCTGGCGGCGGTCGCGGCCACCACCAACGCGTGGGTCGAAGTGGATGTGGACGGCACGATCCTGAGCCCCCGCGAGCGGGTCGTGTCCGTGACGTACGCGCTGAACGCGGACAAGCTGGACAACATGGACTCGGCGGCATTCGCGACCGCCACGGGCTACGTCCAGAAGGTCGGCGACACGATGACGGGCGTGCTGGTCATCGATTCCGGAGTGGGGCTGAGGATCGACAGCTCGTCCTCCAGGACCGCCATTGGCGCGAATGCTCTTGCGTCGAACGAGAGTGTCGCCGTCGGCATGAACGCCTCCGCCACCGAAATCGGAACGGCGATTGGCTACGGTGCGAACGGATACAGGGCTGGTGTTGCCGTCGGAGATTTATCGGTAGCGATACAGGGAGGTGTGGCGCTCGGTGACAGCGCTTCGGGGATCACGGCCGGTGCCGCTCTGGGACAGAATGCCTACGCGTACGGAGGCGGCGTGGCTGCCGGTTTCGGGGCCCAAGCCGATGTGATTGCCGTCAGCATCGGCAGCGGGGCCGTGGCAAGCAATGGCGGCATCGCTGTTGGAATGGATGCCCGCTCGCTGTCGTCCAGCAACGCCACCGCCATCGGCCGTATGGTCACGAACGAGATCGGAGAATCCACCCGCCTCCGCGGCACGCTCTACCTCGACGGCGGCTCGAACGTCTACTTCCGCACCAGCTTCGGCAGCGGCGCGTGGAGCGACTTGGTCGGCGCCGGCGTGGCGGCCGGCACGACGAACTTCGTGCAGAAGACCGGCGACACGATGACAGGCGCATTGTTCATCAGCAACGTGCTGGTCGTCGGCTCCGGCACGGCGACGGGCGTCTATGCCGTGGCGCAGGGCGATATGACGACGGCGAGCGGAGATTACAGCCATGCCGAAGGATTGACCACCATAGCGTCTGGCGAAGGCAGTCACGCCGAGGGCTCCAACACCCTAGCAAGCGGGGTCGCCAGTCATGCCGGCGGCCGGCTCACCGAGGCCATCGGCGACTACAGTCGTGCCAAAGGCACAGGAAGCAAGGCCTATGGCGTCGCCAGCCATGCCGAGGGTATGGGCACCGTCGCCACAGGCGATGTCAGCCACGCCGAGGGCTCCCAATCGGTAGCCAGTGGTCTCTCCAGCCATGCGGAGGGCTACGAGACCGTCGCGGAGGGAGGATGCAGCCATGCCGAAGGCGCCTGGACCAGGGCCGTGGGGCTCAACAGCCATGCGGAAGGGCTCGCGGCCGTTGCGAGTGGGTACGGCGCGCATGCCGAGGGCTCCAACACGCTTGCAAGCGGGGTCGGCAGTCATGCGGCGGGACGAGACACCCAAGCCCAGGGTGAGTACAGTCACGCGGAAGGGGGAAGCACAACAGCCACGGGTGCCTTCAGCCACGCGGAAGGCTTCAGCACCATTGCACGCGGGGAGGCAGCCCATGCGGAGGGGCGCTCCACCCTCGCGCGTACGGCCAGTCACGCCGAGGGCGAGGGAACCCTGGCCACGGAACAGGCCGCCCACGCTGAAGGGCTCAACACGGTGGCACGGGGTCTTGCCGCACACACCGAGGGATCCAACACAAGGGCAGACGGGGAGGCCGCCCACGCTGAAGGCGAAGATACGGGGGCAAACGGGGATGCAGCCCACGCGGAGGGCAGATTCACGCAGGCGGAGGGACATGTCAGTCACGCGGCAGGCTACCGGGCACTGGCTTGGCACGACCATAGCTTCATATGGGCCGATTCCACCGAAGCCGACTTCGAAACGACAACGAGCAACCAGTTCCTGATCCGCGCCTCGAACGGTGTGGGAATCGGCACGAACGTCACGCCCGAACTGCTGACTGTCGCGGGCAACGTCCAAGCCTACGGGTTCATCGGCGACGGTTCGGGGCTCAGCAACATACCGGCGAGCGGAATCACCGAGCTTGATCCCAACGCCCTGTGGCTGGACGGCGCGAAGGCCATGTCCGGCGACCTCGATATGGGAGGGAACAGCATCACCAACGTCGCCCCGGCCTCGATCCTGTTCTCCGACGGTTCGCACGCTCTGAAGAGCGACGGGGACACGATGACGGGCGTGCTGACGATGAACGTGGGCAGTGCCAGCAATCTGTTTATCAGCAGCGGCGGGCGCAATGTCGCCATCGGAAAAGGGGCCTTGGTCGACACCGACGGTGTGGCCGTGGGCTACCACGCCGACGCCTTCGAGTACGGCACCGCCGTGGGTCTTGGTGCCAACGGCTACAACAAGGGAGCAGCAGGCGGCTACCAGGCCAAAGGCAACATCTCCGGAGCAGCGCTCGGCTACCAGGCGAACGGCAGCGGGAATGCTGTAGCCGTCGGCTACCAGGCCAACGGCTACGCTGGCGGCGTCGCGCTCGGCTACCAGGCGAACGGTTACCTCAACGGCGCCGCGGTGGGGGACTCCGCCAACGCGAACGACAGCGGCGCCGTGCTCGGCTCATTCGCCTCCGCCCTCGACAACGGGTCAGCGCTTGGCAGCGGTGCCAACGCTTCGTATTGCGGCGTGGCAATGGGATACCACGCTGCCGGGTCGGGCACCAACATCGCCATCGGCTGGGTGGCTCGCGCACAGGGCAGTGAGCGTATCGCGATCGGCCACAACGTGACCAACGCGGCGGACCATTCCGCCGCGATCCGGGGCACGCTTTATCTCGACGGCGGCACAGCCGTCCTGTACCGCGCCGGCTTCGGCGCCGGGCCCTGGACGCGTCTCCTTGACGCCGGAAACCTGAACAGCGCGACGAGCTTCGTACGCAAGACGGGCGACACGATGACGGGGGCGCTGCTCATCAGCAACGTGCTGGTTGTTGGTTCCGGATCGGCACTCGGAACCCATGCTGTGTCGCACGGCTACGCCACAAGGGCCCCCGGGGATGCCGGTCACGCCGAGGGGGTGGTCACGGTTGCCTCGGGTGAGGGCAGTCACGCCGAAGGCACGAACACCCTCGCCGAGGGCAACGCCAGCCACGCCGAGGGAGCCAGGACCTTCGCCATTGGCGAGCAGAGTCATGTTGAGGGGCTGGACGGCAGGGCCTACGGCCAAGGGAGTCACGCCGAAGGCGGGGATACGATTGCCACGGGTATCGTCAGCCACGCCGAGGGGGTCAATACTCTTGCGAGCGGCACGGGGGCTCACGCCGAGGGGGTGGCCACGGTTGCCTCGGGTGAGGGCAGTCACGCCGAGGGCACGAACACCGTCGCCAGCGGCCATGCGAGCCACGCCGAGGGGGAATCAACACAGGCTTCGGGGGACTTCAGCCACGCCGAGGGCTGGTTCAGCATCGCTTCGGGCCCCCACGGTCATGCCGAGGGAGGCGAAACACTAGCGGCGGGATACTGGTGTCACGCTGAAGGCGGCGGCTGCACGGCGACCGAGATCGTATCGCATGCGGAGGGACGCTATACGACGGCGCAGGGGGTGGCATGTCATTCGGAAGGGGATGAAACGCGCGCCATAGGCATTGGGACGCATGCCGAGGGCGGCGGGACAACGGCCACGGGCGAGTACAGTCATGCCGAAGGGCTGGCCACTCTGGCCTCGGGCGCGGGCAGTCATGCCGAAGGCACCAACACGCTCGCCGACGGTGACTTCAGTCACGCCGAAGGATACAAGGCCCAAGCCAGAGCCCCTGCCAGTCATGCCGAGGGCGCCAACTGTGTCGCCACCGGCATCGCCAGCCATGCGGAAGGTGGCGGCACGCTCTCTGCCGGAGACAACAGCCATGCGGAAGGAGGGGAAACCGTGGCGAGAGGCGTACACAGTCACGCGGAGGGCGAGTGGTCGCTGGCAGATGGCTGGGCCAGCCATGCGGAGGGGAGCAACACGGCGGCGTGGGGCGTCTACAGCCATGCCGAAGGCGGGGGCGCCGTGGCGTCGGGCACGTACAGTCA
>JAFGQA010000179.1 GCA_016935885.1 Phycisphaerae bacterium
CATAAGACCGGAAGGCGGCCGCCTGGAATGCCAACTGGTCCACGCCCACTCGGGTCATCCCCGGACTGCCCTCGTGATAGCTCGGTATTCCCCGGCAGAACTGGAAGGAATCCCTGCGGTCGTAGCTCTCGCGGTTCATGAACCGCTCGCGGCCGAGCACTTTGTCGAGCCCCAGGTCCCAGTGCTCGAGATAGTATGTCACGGTATGCTCGTAAAAGCGGAGGAAGGCCGGATCGTGCAGGTAGACGTCGTCGTGGCTCCAGAGGTACATCCGGTAGCAGGCGGCCAGGACGTCGAAGTTGGCCGGCAGGTTGTACCAGAACTCCTTGTCGTTGCGATAGTCCACCGGGGCCGGTTGGTCGTGGCGGTTGATCTCCCAGTAGGTGCACCAGTCCTTGGATTCGGAGATGTTGGCGGCGAACTTGCGGAGCATGTTGAGCGTGTGCTTTTGCAGGCCCAGCGCGTGGGCGCCCATCGCCTGGTGGGAGACGTCGCGCATGCAGAACGCCTCGCGGCCGGGCAAGGCCGCCTCGTACCAGAGGCCGACGGGATCCCCCTGGCGCACGTACGCCATTGCCTGGGCCCTGGCCCACGCAAAAGACTCGACCAGCCGTTCGTCCGAGCAGCCGAACGTCAGCCTGCTCTCGACCGGCGCCGCACCGGCAGCGAGGTCCCACGAGGCCAGAAGAATCGACACGGCGATTGCGACAGCGCCTATTCTGCACATTGAAGCCATAACTCGTTTTCTCCCAAAGAAGAACCCACCCGGCCATGCCCGGCATGTTACGGAGAGCCGAATGTGAAGGGTGAAGCGTCGATTGTTGCGAGATACGCTTCACCAGATACATTTCACGCGTCTTACTATGGCACATCTGTCGCTCCGTTTCCACCGTTCTCCAGCGGGGAAATAGGTTGGACCTCGTCAGTGGCAGGGTGTATAGTTGTCCCCATGAAAAATCGCATGTCTTTCCTACTGCTTGTTGTGATTTCGGTTTCTCCGCTGCTGGCGGAGGAATGGGAGTCGTTGCCCGCCGATTCGTACTTTGCCGCCTACAGGCTCCTGAAGGCGCCGCCGAGCGAAGGGCAGCTTCTCAAACAGGGTGCCCGGCTGGCCATCTGCGGCGACTCCATAACGGAACAGAAGATGTACTCGCGGATCATGGAGACGTATCTGACGGTCTGCGTGCCGCAGTTGCACGTTGCAGTGCGGCAGTTCGGCTGGAGCGGCGAGAAGGCTCCGGGCCTGCAGGGGCGTTTGGAAAACGACGTTTTGCGCTTCGAGCCGACTATCGCCACGACGTGCTACGCGATGAACGACCACAACTATCAGCCTTACAAGGAGGAGTACGGCCGCATCTACCGCGACGCCTCGCGCTCGATCATTCGCTCGTTCAAGGCCCAGGGGACGCGGGTGATCCAGGGCTCGGCCGGCACCGTGGGCAAGATGCCGAGCTGGGTCAAGCGGGCCGAGGGCACGGTGGACGACCTGAACCGCAGCCTGGCGGAGTTTCGCAATATCGACGTGCGCCTGGCTCAGGATGAAAAGGTGGCGTTCGCCGATGTCTTTCTGCCCATGCTGGTGCAGGGCTTCGAGACCCGGAAACGATACGGCGACGATTATATGATCTCGGGCAAGGACGGCGTCCATCCCGGCTGGGCCGGTCAGCTCGTGATGGCCTATGCTTTCCTCAAGGCGATGGGCCTGGATGGGGACATCGCCACCATCACGATTGATCCGGCCGCGGGGCAGGCGAGCGCCTCGGCAGGGCACCGCATTCTGGCGGCGACGGCGACCGAGGTGCAGATCGAGAGCACGCGGTACCCGTTCTGTGCCACCGGTCCGCTCGACCAGGACTCCAGCATTCGCTCCGGCATGGCGCTGGTGCCGTTCAACGAGGAGCTGAACCGCTTCATGCTGGTGGTGCGCAACGCCCGCGCCGAGCGCTATCGCGTGACGTGGGGCGAAACGTCCAAGAGCTATACCGCCCAGGCGTTGCAGCGGGGCGTGAATCTGGCCGCTGATTTCCCGGCCAATCCGTTCAGCGCCGCGTTCGCGCGTGTCGATGACGCCGTGGCGCGAAAGCAGGCCTACGAGACCCGGCAAATCAAGACGCTGTTCCACGGGCCGGAGGGACGAGTGGACATGCCGGCGACGGTGGCGCTGACCGAGAAGACGCGGGCGCCTCTGGTCGAGGCCGTGGGCGTCGCTTTCGTCCCTGTACGTCACTGTATCCGCATCGAGCCGGAATAGGGCGGAGGTGTCGGCGCTGCCTCTGGCGGTTGTAGCGACGACACGCTTTGCGTCCCACGGTCGGGGCGCGAAACATCGCTTGGAGAGCGCCGGTATGACACACGACGACATGCCCAGGGATCCCTTCGCCCCGATCAGCACGGCACGTCTCGCTGTCATCTATCTGGGCCTGTGGTTGGGCTTTGGCCTGATCGCTCTTGCCATCCACCTGGTCTGCGCGCCGCACTACATCGACGTCCCGACCCGCGTCGCGGGCGGGCTGGCCAATCTGTGCGGGCCCTGGGCGCGGTCGCTGGCGGCCGGTTGGCCCAATGCCGGCAAACCTCCGCACGTTCCCTCGGTGGCTGCGGGCCTGATGGTCCTCACGCTCATGATCGGCGTCACCACGGCCTCCGTGCTGACTGCCAACAGAGCGTTGCAGTATCTCTGCATCGCCGCCTTCGTGCCATTGATCGTCCTCTGGATTGGTTTGGGCTTTCTCGAGCTGATGGTCTGCGCCGCATAGCTTCGGCGTCCCTTCTTGCTGTATATTGCTATTCGAATCTGCACTCGTACCGCGTTTCATAAACCATGCGGCTATAGATTGCTTCGCTTCGCTCGCAATGACAAGGAGGATTCGAATATGTCATTGCGAGGAGCGTAGCGACGAGGCAATCTCCTCCCATATCGTTGCAGAACTTGCGAAATGCGGTACTCAGTGGCGTTCGCCAACACTTGCGATGTGACCGCTGTAATGGTACGGTGCGTGATCGTGAATCGTTGCATTGAAGTTGCAGGAGATGTGAATGGCGCGCGTGAAGGACGGCGATGTTGTTCGAGCCATTTGTGCCGGCAGGACGGCGGACGGGCAGGAGTTTGAAATGTCGCCCGACGGCCGGCCCATCGAGCTGATCGTGGGGCATGAGGATTTGCTGCCCGAGTTGGAGCGGGCCCTGATCGGCATGGCGCCGGGCGAGTCCCGGGTCGTGGTCCTGCCGGAGAAGAACGCCTACGGCCCTCGCCGGGAGGAGCTCGTGCAGACCATCGACCGCGATCTGTTCCCCAAGGGCATCGACCCGAAAGTGGGGCAGCGACTCCGGCTGCCCAGCGACGAATGCGAAGTCCTCCACGCCACGATCACCAAGGTGACCGAGACCGAGATCACCGTCGACGCCAACCACCCGTTGGCCGGCCAGGACGTCCTGTTCAAGATCACGCTCCTGGAGATCGTCGAGCTGTAGATGATTGACCCGCAAGCCCGAGCACACAGCGCGCAGGTTTCTTGGAACGCCGCGCATAGAATGGGCATTAGCCCATGCGGTCTCCTGGGACGCGAGGTTCGTCAGCATGGGCTGAAGCCCATCCTACAGCGCTGGACCAGGGGGCCATCGCCGGTGTGAACACACGGGTCCTGTGACACACTCTACTGGCTTTTTACCTTCACGAATTGCGCGGGACCTTGTCGCTGAATCCTGCGCAGGTTCTTCAGATGAGTCAGGTCACCTGCCTGTTCGAGGATTTTCAGCGTCGCGCAGGTCTCAAAGTCGTCGCACTGCCAACAGCCCTCGAAGGCGTGCCGCCTGGCACATTTCTTTATCGGGCAGGTGCCGGACCCCCCGCCGAGTCTGCAACAGTCTTTGCAGCGAAGGGTCATCATGGTGCCCAGGAGGGCGTAGCCCGCCTCATAGTCCTTGAATGCCTCGAAACCCGGCATGCGGGCCAGATAATCGGCATACTTGCCGAGCTTGTGGTGGCGTAGCTCCTTTCGGAGGGCCTTGGCCAGATCGGCGATTTCTTGCGTGTAGCTCGGACAATCGCCGCAGTAGAGGCCACAATACCCGATCAGGTTTGTCTTTGCAGCCATTACCATGTGCCTCCCGTGCGTGGTTTCGCCGGTGGTGCGGCACGTCTGTCCTGGCCTCAACACGCGGCTGGTTTACCGAGCGATTTCCTTTCGCAGCCACTCGATGCTTTTCTCGACGTTGCCCGGGGCGGCCTCGCACTCGATGGAGAGGACGCCGTCCCAGTCGGTCGCCTTGAGCAGCTCGATGCAGCCGGAGATATTGTCGGCGTTGACGCCTTCCCCGATGGACACGACCGACGAGGCGATGCCCGTTTCCTCACCGCGGGCCGCTTTGGCCAGAGACTCGCTGACGTCCTTGATGTGGCAGTGCGAGAGCTTGTCCCGGAAGCGGCGCAGAAATTCCACCGGGTCCTGGCCCGCGATGAACGTGTTGCCCGTATCGAGGTTCAGCCTGAGATACGGCGAGTCGAAAAAGCCCAGGATCTGCTCCATGGTGTCGGGATTCGTCGTGTAGGGCCCGTGCGGCTCGACGTTGATGATGATGTCGTACCTTTCGGCCCACTCCAGCACGACCCGGTAGTACTGCTTGATCAGCGCCATGACCTCGTCGTCGGTGTATCCTTCGGGTCTGCGACCGCCGTCGGTGGTGTCCACGCAGGGGCAATCCAGCGCCTTGGCGAACTGGATGGCGCGCAGCGTGTAGCCGATGCCGCGATACTGGCCTTCGGGGCACGACATGGGATAGGCCGCGTCCAACTGGGACGTTTTCAATCCCAGCGAGTCCAGGTAGTGCTTGAGCTTGAGCGGATCGGAGTGCAGCGGGATGTGCGGATTGTACCCCAGCGCCTGAATGAAATAGTCCCCGTCGATCGTGC
>JAFGQA010000180.1 GCA_016935885.1 Phycisphaerae bacterium
CTCAAGGGTGAACGCTGACCGCTCCCTCACGGTCGCGGTTCCGATCGGCGTCGGCGGCATAGGCAATTTCAAGCTTAAACTGCTCTATCGCTCGCCAACCGGCGCCGACACGAGCCCGAGGTGTCTCAGCAGCGGCTTCATGGTCAGGCCCTGCACGACCAGGGAAAACAGAACAATGCCGAATCCACAGACCAGCAGCAGCGCTCTGTCCTGCTCCCCGATGGGCGAGTCTGGATCGGCAAGCAGGCCCAGAAGCAGGGCGATGGGAATCGACCCGCGAAGGCCGCCCCAGTAGAGCACGTGCGCCCAATTCCTCGGTCGCTTCGTGCCGGCCAGGTTCAACAACCTGTACAGCGGATACACCGACATCGCTCGGCTGGCCAACAGGGCGAGGATGGCGATCCCCAGCGGGCGGAGGTTGGCCGTCACGTCCGACCAGCCGATCGCCTGCAATTCAAGCCCGATCAGGATGAACAGGAACGAATTGACCAGGAAGTCGACGGACTCGAAAAACGTGTCGATCGTCTCTCGCGTCTTCTGTTCCATCGACAGGCGTTTGCCGTAATTGCCGATCATCAGGCCGGCCATCACGGTGGCGATGACGCCTGAGACGTGGAGCCAGTGCTCGGCGACCCAGAACACGCCGTACGCCAGGACCAGGCACATCGCGTTCTCCAGCAGGTGATCCTCGATGATCCGCATGAGTTGAAACGCCAGGATGCCGAATGCGGTCCCGACGATCATTCCACCGGCCGCGACCTTGACGAATTCCCAAATCGCGTAGGCCGCATGGAACTCCGCGCCGGCCCCCGCCTTCACCATGTTCAGGACGATCACGAACACCACGATGCCCACGCCGTCGTTGAAAAGCGACTCGCCTTCGATGATGTACCTCAGGCCGATCGGCGCCCGGCATTCGTTGAAGACGGCCAGGACGCTCACGGGGTCCGTCGGCGTCACCATGGCCCCAAACAGTAGGGCGATCAGGAAGCCGTCCAGGCCCGTCAGGCCCGAGCCGTAGTAGAACAACCCGGCAACGACGAACATCGAGAGCAGTAGGCCGACGACGGCAAATGTCACGATGGGCCAGAATTGCCGAAGGAGCCTGTTCAATTCCAGGTGCAGCGCGCCGTGAAAGAGCAGCGGCGGCAGCATGACGAAGAATATCAGCTCCCGGCCGAAGCCGGTCTCTGAAATGTCGGGGCCGATATGCGTCAGGGCGACCGCCAAACCCACAAGCGTGAGCGCCACGGTGTACGGCACGTGGGCGAAGCGCTTGGTCAGCGCGCCAACGAGACAGGCCAGCAGCAACAGGCCAATGTAGATTCCTACGGAATGTTCGATCGAATGTTCCATAACAAGAGCCCTCGGCCTTGGCCGGGGGGTAGCCTGCGGAAAGGAAGGTCGCTGCCTTGGCCTGCCTTGGTTCGAACCCGCTTCCCGCGAGCCGCGTCTTCATCAGGCGACATATCATGTGCGGTCAGCCGGGATTCCCCAAGGGCGCAATCGGTACAAACCGTGTCAACGACCGTCCGGGCCGCGGCGCCGATGGCGAGGGAGACCGGCTATGTGGCGTGGATGCCTGGCGAGGGGGCGAGGCAGCGAGGCGGCATTCAATGCGTGAGAGCGTGCACGGAAACTGGCGGCCACCGGCAGCTTGCCTGGCGTGCTGGCTTAGCAGCCCGTAGTGAAAGGGAAAACAGCGGTTCGGAAACGCCGTTCCTGACCGTCAAAACCACCGGCTTTGGCGCCGGTGCCACAGTTTTGTCACGGGCTGTTAAGCGGGTGCCACTGGCAGCTTGCCTGCCAGTGCGGATGCCGTATGTGCACCTCGGAGAGACCGCACGGGCGGGCAAGCCGCGCGTGGCACCAGGTTCTGCCGGCTATCTGACTTCTCATACACGCTCTCACGGATGTACCGAGGCGCACTACTCCGTCGGCCAAACCTGTACGCCGTTGACCCACGTCTGTTTCACACTGACAGTGGCGATGGCATTCAGGCTTGTGCTCAGAATGTCCTTGCTAAGGATGACGAAGTCGGCAAGATACCCGGCCTTGATCCGGCCGAGGCGCTCCTGGTCGCCCGCGGCGTACGCACCGCCGAGCGTGTAACACCGCAGCGCTTCCGCGACGGTGATGTTCTGCTCCGGGACGAAGATCCTGCCGTCCAGCGTCTTGCCGGTGACGGCGGCATGGATGCCCTTGAAGGGATTAAGCGTAACGACGGGCCAATCGCTGCCGAAGGCGACGGAGGCGCCCGCGTCGAGCAGGCTGCGGTAGGCGTAGCTGGTGTGGCACCGCTCGGGGCCGATGGCCTTCTCGGCGTAGCGGCCGTCGTCCGCCTTGTGGAGCGGCTGCATCGATGCGATGACGCCCAGCGCGGCGAATCGCGTGATGTCGTCGGGCAACAGGTGCTGGGCGTGCTCGATCCGCAGACGCCGGCCGGATATCGGGCCGTTGGCCTTGATGGTGGCCTCATAGGCATCGAGGACCAGATGGTTGGCCTGATCGCCGATGGCGTGGATGGCGCAGCCGTACCCGGCGGCGTCCGCGGCCTTGCAGAGGCGCTCAAGTTCGCCTTCCTTCGTGCCGACGGGCATCAGGATGCCACGCCAGTCGTGTGGCCTGACGGCCGCGCGGGCCGAAGCCCGCGGCTCGTCGGGCTTGTAAGGCGGATTATCCGCAAACGGTTCGGCCATGTAGGCCGTCCGCGAGCCCAGCGAGCCATCCATGAACTGCTTGAAGCCCACGATCCGCAGCCGGTCGTCGCTCGCGAATCGCTTGACGCGGTCGATGTACTTGGCCCAATCGTCCTCGCTAACGAACTCCCGGATGCGCAGTGTGAGCCGGCCCTCGTCGCGAGCCCGCGACATGGCAGCCACCCGCGACCATGGTGACATCGTATGGACCATCGTGATGCCGTGCCGGTGGGCCTCCTGCACCGCCGCTGCCAGGGCCCGGTCCTGCTCGGCCGGGGAGTCTTCCGGGACGAGCCGTGACACCAAGTCCACAGCGGTTTCCTTCAGGATGCCGGTGGGCTCCTTCGTCTGCGGATCGCGGGCGATCTTCCCGCCGGGCGGATCGGCCGGCCCGTTGCGATCGATGCCGGCCAGCTTCAGTGCCACCGAGTTAGCCAACGCGCTGTGGCCGTCCATCCGGGATAGCAGGACGGGGTTGTCCGGCGTGACGGCGTCGATCCATTCCTTGGTCGGCTGCGTGGTGTCGGCCCAGCTCTCGGTGGTCCATCGACCGCCGAGAACCCACTCGCCAGCCGGCGTCGTTCTCGTCCGCTCGGCGACGTCCCGGATGAACGCCGCGCGATCGCTCGCGCCGCGGAGATCGATTCGGGACAGTTGCAGGCCGCCCGAGATCAGATGTAGATGGGCGTCGGTCAAACCCGGGACAACACGGGCCCCTGCCGCATCGACGATCTGCGTCTTGGGGCCCCTCCACGCTGCCACGCCCGGCTCATCCCCCACGTATACGAATCGGCCGTCTCGAACGGCAAAGGCCGTGGGCTCGGGCCCTTTATCCCCTGTCCCTGAAAGGTCTGGAGCACGCGGCGACGCCGTCGCGGTGGACGGCGGACCATCGCCGGTCCAGACCTTGGCATTCTTCACGATCAAGTCGGCAGACTGGTCCTGCTGCGCCATGCGCGGCTCCTGGTGCTTTAACGAACAGCCGGCGATCACGAGCATCACCGACGTTGCAGCAACGAAGACGAACCTATCCGAAAGCACTTCAAAACGCATTGGAACAATCCCGCGGCCCTTTGTCGTGCACGCGATCGAATCAGTGTTGATGGAGCCTTAACAGCCCGTGGTAAAAGGGAAAACAGCGGTTCGGAAACGCTGTTCCTGACCGTGGAAACCACCGGCGAGACGCCGGTGCCACAGTTTTGCCACGGGCTGTTAAGGGGCTGCGCAGAAACACCATAAACGGTTGACCCGCCTGCCTGCGGGCAGGTCCGCCAAACGGCAAGCCAGCAGGCCGGCCAAGCGGCACAATCGGTCATGTTATTTTCGCGCGACGCCTTAGCTCTCGAGCCCAAGCGCTTTGACGTTTAGCTGTAGTATTGGGTTTTCGGCGGCAGCGGCCCGCAAGTCCTCCACCGCATCGTCAATCGTGTTGTAAAGACGCCTCAGCCCGCGGGGGCTGTCGCGGGTCAGCACGTATTGGGCCAGCAGCGGAAACGTGATGCTCGCACAGCTATAAACGACCACGTTGTTGACGACTGCGTCCTTCACCTTGCCCCAGCTTTTCGCCTCGCTCGGCGTCGCGCCGGAGAGGCCGCCCCAATGGGGGGCGTCGGTGGTCAACTGAACGAAGTAGTCGTGGCCGCCGCCTTTCTCGTCGTGCATGACCTGATGCAGCGTCGGCTGCGTCTGCATGTAGAAGTTCTTCGGACTTCCGCCGCCGACCTGAACGACGCCGTTCTCCTCGGCCCGACGGACGATGGCGATCGTCTCAATGATGTCCTGAATCGGGTCGATCTGGACCGCCTTGCCGAACAGTTGCGACGGGACCAGGCTCATGGCGATGGAACTGTCGCCCGGGCTCGACGTATAGATCGGGACGTCACACTGCTGTGCCGTTGCCAGCATGGACTTGTCCGGACGGGATACCGCCGCATTCAGCGCGCGTCCGAGGTGCCAATGGAACGTGGCGGTTGACACGGGCCGGCTCCGGTCGAGGCTGTCCAAGGCATCCATAATCACTTCGTCGTGGCCCATCAGCTTGTCGGCGTCAGCCATGAACACGTCGTAGATCCTCGCGACGGAGGCCTCGGCCAGTTCATTGTCGTCCACCGCCCAGTGGCCCTGCGTCATGGGATAGCCGAGGGCAAGCTGCAAGTCATGAAACAGGTTCGCGCCCGTGGAGATGATCCAGTCGACGAAGCCTGCCTCCATGAGGTCGACGATAACGCCGTGCATGCCGATGGGCGTCATCGCCCCGCTGAGGGTCAGACCAACGGTGGCCCCCGCCTCCAGCATCCGCGAATAGAGTTGACACGCCTCGGCCAAGCGACGGCCGTTGAACCCGCTGGCCGCGAAGCAGTGGTCGATCATCTCGGCCACATTCGGGTGAGGCTTGATGCGCAGGGGCTCGATCGGCCGGCCCGTCAGAAACCCCTTCTGCTGATCGGTCACGTCCTGGGGCCTGAACCAGATGCTTCTCTGCGAGCTTCTCGCACTATCCTGAGACTGCCGGCATGGATGGAGATCGTCCTGCATTCAACCATTCCCTCAGACGAGCCCGAGACACGGTCCGGGCCCGAGCGTTTCAAGTTATCCAACCATGCAGCATAGCCGCATCACATCGGCTTGGCAAAGCGACCGGCGCGTCCGGGCGCCATGGAATTCGGTGATAGAGTTGTGGCCCGCTTTGATCGCTGCACGGGGCGATAAGGGACGTTCGACGCGACATTGGCATTCGCCGGCGATATACTCAGCATCTGCCGTGCAGCGCGGGTGTGCCTGCGAGGCTGGGATGGGTGTCTGTCGGCAGTACCTGATCGATGACGCACGCTCTTAAACCGGAGATTGTCACGACGCAATCCGCGTTGCGCAATGTCTGCAGCCGGTTGGCTGAGGAGGGAATGTTCGGTTTCGACACCGAGTTTGTCGGCGAGGACAAGTACGACCCCGAGATTTGCCTGATTCAGGCGGCTACGGACTCGTTTTGCGTGCTGATCGACCCGCTGGGCGACCTGGACGTCTCGCCGTTTTGGCATCTGGTGGCCGACGCCGCCGCGCATGTCGTCGTGCACGCCGGTTCGGAGGACCTGGCCTTGTGCTGGAAGCAGATCGCAGCGCAGGCCGCCAACGTGTTCGACGTGCAAATCGGGGCCGGGCTTGTCGGGTTGGGCTACCCGATCAGCTTGTCTCGCCTGGCCCGGCTGACCCTCGGAGTCAAGCTTCACAAGTCGCAGACGCTGACCGACTGGCGCAAGCGTCCGCTGACCCACGATCAAATCGATTACGCCGTCGAGGACGTCGCGCACCTCCTGGCGATGTATCGGCTCATCCATGATCGTCTCGTGCAGTTGGGGCGCGAGGAGTGGGGCGACGAGGAATGCGTCAGGGTGTGCCAGGCCGCAACCTTGGCGGCAAGGGGCGAACAGAAGCTGCGACGTCTGCGTGGGGCTGGCGGCCTGAACCGCAGGGAACTGGCCATCGCCGAGGCCCTGCTGGAGGAGCGCGACAAGCTGGCGCAGGAGTATAACCGGCCGGCTCGCGGCGTCCTGCGGGATCATCTGCTGGTCGAGTTGGCGCGTCGGGGTTGGACCAAGGTGGCGCGCATTCAAACCCTGCGGGGCGTGAATCTGAAGGCCGCGGGCATCCGTCGCCTCGCCGTGGCGATCGAGCAGGCCCAGCAGCTTCCGGAGGATCAATGGCCTGCCTTGCCCACGGAGGAGGACAACACAGAGGAGGAGACGTTGCTTCCGTTGTTGACTGCCGTGCTGCGTGACCACTGTTATCGGAACAAGCTCTCCTATGCCCTGTTGGCCAGCAAAGGCGACCTCCGCGCTTTTGTCCGCACGTATACCAGAACCGATCGGACGGAAGATCCGATATTGCTGCAAACCGGCTGGCGTAAGGCGGCCGTGGGCGATCTACTCGACCGGGTCTTGTCCGGGCGGTGCGCGCTGCGGATCACTTGCGAGCGGAACAAGCGAGGCCTCAACATCGAATGACGAAGAGGCTGGCCGTTTACTGTGGGGCGGAAGGCGGCCCGGCGGAGCAGGATGACGTTGGTCATGGCACGATCGATGCTGAGTGTCAAGGAGGTGGCAGCGAGCCTGCACGTCTCGACGCGCGAGGTCGTGCGGATGGCGGAGGAGCGCATCCTCCCGGCCGTACGCATTCGTGGCGCGTGGCGGTTTCGTGCGGGAGACGTGTGGAATTGGATCGACGCAAACATGCAGGGTCTGCCGGCCAGGCGGGCGAAGGATCGGCACCCCGAGGTCTCCGAGAAGATGCTGATCTCGCCAGTCCTTCAAGAATCGGCAGTCAAGGTAGACTTGGTGGCCAAGACGAAGGCGTCGGTGATTATCGAGTTGACACGGCTCGCCGAGCGTGCCGAACCCATGCTTGACCGCCCGGCGTTGGCCAAAGCGCTGTTGGATCGCGAGGCGCTGGGCTCCACCGCGTTGCAGCACGGCGTCGCGGTGCCGCATCCTTCGCGCCCCTTCTATGCGGAGGGGGCCGTCCTTGCCGCGGCAAGGACATCACAGGGGATCGTCTTCGGGGAACGCGGCGGCGGATTGACCGATCTGTTCTTCCTGGTTTGCTGTCCGAACCAGGTTGACCACCTGTTGTTCCTGGGTCGATTGTGTCGCCTGCTTGTGGATGCCCATCTTCGGACCGCGCTTCGAGAGGCGGCGGACGGCGCTGAATTCGTGGAAGCCGTGCGGAAGGCCGAGGCCGATCTGTGCAAGGAGGCCTGACACGACGTCGGCACACCGTTCGTACTACCGTCACGTGAACGCCACGGATGGCGAGCCACGGGCTGGCCGGGCCGCGATCACGAGATCCCCGGATTTCGAGACTCGCCCCGATGACCGGCAACGGAAGCAGCGCCGCCCTACGCGTCCGTGACAGCTCAAGAGGGATAGGAGTAGGCAAGACCGATCGGTGCCACTGGCAGCTTGCCTGCCAGTGTGGGTGCCTTATGCGCCCGCCGGAGAAGCCGCGCGGGAGGACAAGCCGCCCGTGGTGCCCAGAATCGAATGCCGCCAGACATGTCACGGACCCCTGTCGTGCTGACGGATCACCATGTGGCACCCAACGTGTTGGGCATCTCAGACGCCTTCTGAATTCGGCTGGCGCCTTTGGGTGGAAGGCGGCCCGCCAACTATGGAAAGCTGTGCCCCAACGCAAGCCTGTCCAACCAATGGGCGTCGTCCCGTAGGTCAAAGTAGTGAACGAATCCGGCGCGAAAGCACCGACGCTTCACGGGCAGGTGAAGCCTGTACAGCGTCCGTTTGAGGTCTCGCCAATCGGGCACGGATTCGAGCGGAAGGTCAACCCAGCGCCGCATTTCGGCAACCACGGCCCCGTGGTCGCGGCGATCCAAGGCGAGCCAGGCCCTGAATTCCCGCTGCATAGCCTGGGCATCCCGGCGGTGGTACATGGCCTCGAAACAGCCAGGATTGACTTCCCAAAGACAGGCGGCCATGCGCCCCAGACAGGCCTCGCGCCGGCAGTAGTCCCGCCACTTCAGACGGTGGTCGTGTACGTTCACGGCAGCGGGGTGGAAAAACACGCCGCGCGGGTCCAGTTGCTCGACCCTGTAGGCGAACTCGAGATCCTCGTAGCCGTACGGCCGCAGTCGCTCGTCGAAACCCCGGACCGCCCTCGCAAGGGACGTAGGGAACGACGCATTGCAGGTCCAGAAATGGCGAAAGCCATATGTCTCGCCGGCGCGCATCTGATGGAAGAAGAAGACCATTGACGAATCCCGCACGAGTCCGTCGAAGACGGTCGGGTCGCTCCACCGTTGCCACTGCGTCAGCCCCATGACCAGCCCTGGTTTCCCGCGTGCCGCCTGTCCCTTGAGATGCTGGGCGACCCAATCTGCCTCGGGATAGGTATCATCGTTGGTCGTCAGGATGAACTCACCCGTGGCGCACTCGATGGCCGCGTTCCGCGCAGCGCCAATGCCCCTGCGCGGAAGCAAAAGAAGCCGGGTGCCGCCGGGCCGCTCGAGCGTCGTGTACTCACCTGTCGGATCGCCGCCGTCCACTGCCACGATGATTTCCATGTTGACGCCGCCCGGTAGCCGTTGCCGCGACAGCGCGTGGAGACACCTGCCCAATTGTGCGGGGCGGCCACAGGTGGCGATGATGACTGATACATCCTGGGACATGCAAAGGTCTCCGTCTATGTCGCGTGACGTCGGCGCGCCACGGGCGGCCGGTTGCGCCATCGTCATGGCAAGCCGCCCTGCCCGTCAACATGCCGCGCCGCGAAGGTCCTCGACATGAGCATGACAGGCATCTCTCGTGCGTCCACACCACCGAAATGGGAGTGCCACAGGCGTCCTATGACGCACTCTTATTGACCGGTGCGGACGTGCCTCCTAAGATGTATTCTCGCAAGCTGGATCAGAATAGCAGGGACGCCTCGTGAGTACTTCAGCCAACCATCTTGATGCCGCCGAGGCCGAAGACACGTTCCGCGAGGCCGCGAGGCTTAACCTGGAAGACGCCTGCCGCGCTGGGTCCATCGTCCGATTGCCGCCGTACGGGCAGGCGGTCATGACGGGGGATCTCCACGGGAATCGGAAGAACCTGGCGAAGCTACAGAAGTACGCGATGCTGGATCGCGTGGCGGCGCGTCACGTGATTCTCCACGAACTGGTGCACGCCGAGTCGCTCTACCCCACGGACGCCGACCATTCCCACGAGGTGGCGCTGAGCGCCGCCCGCTACAAGTGCGAGTATCCCAACCAAGTTCATTTCTTGCAGTCCAATCACGAGCTTGCCCAACTCACCAACTACCCGATCGCAAAGAACGGCCAGGCGGTCGTCGAGCGTTTTAACCAAGCGGTTGAAATGGCCTACGGATCGAGCCGTGCGGCGGCCGTGCTCGCGGCGCTTGACGAATTCATCACGTCGTTTCCGCTGGCCGCGAGGACAGAGAACCGCGTGTGGATGTCGCATTCGCTGCCTAATGTCTATGACATGGACGGATTCAACCCGGAGGTGTTCGGCCGTCCATTGACCCGGGCGGACCTGGAGGAGAACAGGACAATTTTCAACCTGGTCTGGGGGCGCCATTACACGCAGGAACACATCGACCGGCTCGCCGAGCTACTGGAGGCAGATGTCTTTATCACCGGTCACCAGCCGCAGGAAATGGGCTATGATCTCCAGTTCGGCCGGCTGATCATTCTCGCTAGCGAGCACAATCACGGATCCTTCCTGCCGTTTGATTTGTCGAAGAGGCTTTCGGCGGAGGATTTGATCCGGAACATCAGGAAGTTTGTCGCGGTCGCCTGACGTGCTGGACGGAACTCGCCCCATCCGTGTGACGAGGCCGCGGCCGCGCCGGGGCATCTCCCGCTGCCCACGCAGTGATGCTCATTTCAAACAGGAGGCCAGGAGCTTGTTCAGCGATTTGATCTGGTTCTCGGCGAGCAGCTTCTTGCACTGGGCGGCGCTCTCTTTGATCCTGTAACCCTGGTCGCCCAACTCGACGTCGATGCCCATCTTCTCGAGGCTGTTGAGGTCGCGGAAGATCGTCCGTCGCGAAGTACGCAGCTTTGCCTGAAGCTCCCGCACCATCACGCCTTTGTGAGCACAGATCATCCGGCAAGTGTTCATCAGCCGCTTGAGCTGACCGCCGTCAACAACCAAGGTCTCTCTCATGAGACATCCTCCAACGAAGAACATGCGAATCCGAAGCTCTCCCACGTGGCGAAGGCGCCTTTTAGTTGACGATGTGATCCTACAGGACCGATGCGACCGTGTCACGGGCCTGTTGCGGACCATTTTCACGGTCTTCATGAGGGGCATCGTGCCACCCCCACGGCACCCCCATGTGGCAGGTTGCGGCCGCATCGGATGCTGCACATGAAGCCTGGGAAATGGTGCTGGATGGCGTGCCCGACTGTTGGCCGAAAGCCGGCGACGTCTGGCAGACGTGCGGGCGTCGTCCCACGTCATGGTCCCGGACGGTCGTCCGTTTGCCTCTCTCTTTCAGACCGCCACCACTGCCGCATTCGGTCCGTATCGTAGGACCGGATTCGATCCAGCAGGACCGCCAGGTGTGGTCCCAGGTCGATCGTTCCGGCGCGTTCCTTGACCAAGCCGATCGGGCTGCCCAGCACCTTGATCGTCAGGATCGTGTCGCCATCCTTGCCGTGGGTGCCCAAGATGCGCAACCGGTTGTCACGAACGAGGAGGCGCATCCCGAACTCCGTGTATTCCACCTTTTCGGGAAGGATGCGTTTGGGCAGGGCCTCGGGCCAGGTGAAGTCCAGGACCTGCTCCGCCACGGACAGAAGCAACTGTCGGTCGATCGTTCCGGCCTCACCTGGCGGCGGCACAACGGTCACCTCCACATCGGCGGATCTGATGTTGTCGTCCGCGACATCGAGGTTGTTCACCCGGATGTCCAGCTTGCCCGTCGCCATGCCCGCGCCCCATGGCTGCATCAGCTCCTGGAGCGTCAGGCCGCTGACGCTGCCGTCCAGGCGAAGGCGATTCACGTGACCGAGGGCCAGGTCAATCGGATCGATCCGGAACGTCGCCGTGCCCGACAAGGTTTCCTGACCAAGGAGCGGCGCGAACGGCAGCAGCAAGAAGTCCGTGATTTCTCCCCGACCCCGAAAGTGCGTCACCACAGAGTCCGTCAACTTGGCCCACTCGACGCTGACCGAAAGCCTGCCAACGAAAGGTCCCAGCGGGACCGCGCCGGTCAATTCAGCCAAGTCAACGTCTATCAAGTCGCCCGCCAGCCAGATCTCCGGTTGGCTGTCAGTCCTCCGGTACTCCACTTGCCCAGCGAATCGCCCCGTGGTGGTCGCCGCGCCGAGCGCCGGTCCGATTCCAATGCAGGAAAGGGGCACTTCGGGGAGCGTGAGAACGAACTCGGATACCTCGATGCCGTTTTTGGGGAGGAACCGTGCGTCGATCTGGACGCCCTGCGTGATGCGATGGCCGTTGAGCTCATAGGCCACAAGCCGGGCGATGCCATCATCCGGATCGCTCATGCTGATCGTGCCGGAGGTGTTGCGGCAACGGATGGCCACGTCACGCCGGACAAAGGAAATCTCGAAGTTCGACATGCCGACGCGGTGGAGATCCAACTCCTCGAAATCGTGACCAAGGCTGGATTTCAAGATCTGCCTGTAGTCGTCTCTCAACCACTTGTCCCCGCCGAGAAGCAGCAGGCCGTCGATCAGGTCCAGCTCGTTCCATGGCTGGCCGTCCTTCTCCTTCTCGTGCCAGATCGCCGTCTTGCACGAGAACACACGCTCCCGCCGGTCCGGCAGCCAGATGTCCACATTCTCGAAGGCGCGGCTCTCGAAGGTGTAACCCCGAATCTGGCCCACATCGCACGGAAGCTCGAAGAACTCGCTAAGCCCCTGCTCGACGTCGACGCGATAGGAGTGGCTGCGGATGCGGAGCCCGTACCGAGCGGTCAAACCGAGCGAGCCGCCCACGAGGAGAACGGCAAGCAGTAGCAATAGCTTTCGATGTATTGGCATGATGACTCAGGCAACCGCTTCATTCGAAGACAAGCCGCAAACTTAACGAACCGCAGACTTGACCATCCGCGGACATCAGTCCGCGTGGTCTTGGCGAGCCACGGACTTCGTACGAGGTTAGCGTTCGAGCGGGGTGGCACGGGTAACGAACGACACGCCCCACAGAGGCGTGTCGTTCGTTACCCGTGAGAACAGGCTCTAATGGATGCCCACGGGTAAGCTCCGCCGCCGCTGGCGGCTCCGCTTACCAATGCCACCCCGCTGAACACGTACCTGACTTCATTCCGTGCGGTCTCCCGCCTCCGTGTCCGGGCCGGCATCCGTGCGCATGGCCGCGAGGGACGAAGCCCGCGGCTCCTCCGGCGGGTCTGTAAGCCGTCTGGCGGATGCCAGGTAAAACTCGTAGGCGGCTTGCACCTCCCGCACGGTGTCACCGCTGAACTTCTCGATAAACGCGCGGGCAATCTCAAACGCCACGACGTTCTCAGCGACCACACTGGCCGACGGCACCGCGCACACATCGCTCCGTTCGTAATCGCTCCGCTCGGTCTCTAGTGTCTCGAGGTTGACGCTATCCAAACCCTGCACCAGCGTGCTGATCGGCTTCATCACGGCGCGAAGGACCACGGGCATCCCATTTGTCATGCCTCCCTCGAGACCACCGGCGTTGTTACTGCGCCGGACGAAGCCAAGGCTGGCGCTCTGGCGCTGATCGGGTCGATAGGCGATCTCGTCGTGGACCTGGCTGCCCGGCCGTCCGGCGCAGCCGAAGCCCAGCCCGATCTCGACACCCTTGATGGCCTGAATCGATCCGACCGCGGCGAGCAGGCGGCCATCCAACTTGTCCTGCCACCGCGAGCAGCTTCCGATGCCAGGCGGCAGGCCGAACACGCGGACCTCAACGATGCCGCCGATGGTGTCCTTGTTCCGTTCGGCGGTGCGAATCTCGGCGATCATCTTCGGTGCCGCGGCGGAGTCTGGGCAGTAAACGTCGTTCGCACCGCTGTCGGCTCGCAGTCTGGCTGGGGACGCGTCATCCGGCGCGGTGGCCGTAACCGCGCCGATCTGCACGACGTATCCGACGACGTCAATCCCGAACTCCCGCAGCAGGCACGCCGCCACCGAGCCGGCCGCCACGCGCGCGGCGGTTTCTCGCGCGCTGGCCCGCTCCAGCGTCGAACGACAATCCGTCGTCAGCCATTTCATCGCCCCCGCGTAGTCGGCGTGGCCGGGACGGGGACGATGAACGGGCGGCGCCTGGTCAATCCGCCAGTCCTTGTTGACGAGTTGCATCGCCACGGGAGAACCGATCGTGATGCCGTTTCGGACGCCGGACAGAATCTGGATCTCGTCGCGTTCGATCGCCATCCGCCCGCCACGGCCGAGCCCGCCCTGTCGGCGTGTCAGGGCGTCGCCGATCGCGTCCTGATCGATGCGCAATCCGGCTGGCAGGCCTTCGACGAGCGTGACCAGCGCCTGTCCGTGCGATTCGCCCGCAGTTCGATAGTCGAGGTTAGCCATGCCGCGGATTATAGCTCAAAGCATGCGTCATGGTTACCGCGCTACGCCGCCGGAGAGCACGAGGCCGGGCCGGCTGGAAGCCTCTTTCTCAGCTTTCGGCGGTACGA
>JAFGQA010000181.1 GCA_016935885.1 Phycisphaerae bacterium
CTCAAGGGTGAACGCTGACCGCTCCCTCACGGTCGCGGTTCCGATCGGCGTCGGCGGCATAGGCAATCTCAAGCTTAAACTGCTCTAGCAGCCCGTGGCAAAACTGTGGCACCGGCGCCAAAGCCGGTGGTTTCTACGGTCAGGAACGGCGTTTCCGATCCGCTGTTTTCCCTTTTACCACGGGCTGTTAGACCACATCTTGATCGCCCTCACGATCTGCTCGCCATAGATCATGGCTGCGACGGCTGTGCCCACGAGGCTGGCGGCAACGAGGCCGATCTTGATCCACACGATACTGCGGTCGAATCGCCTCATTGCAACGGCGTCCGAGGAGAATCGCTCAATGAAGTGGCAGCGGTTCTCGATGCTCGGGTGGCGCCAACCGGGTGCGTCCTTGGGAATACCGTTTAGGTGGGCGATCTTGACGAGGGTTTGGCCGAACAAGTTCACGGCGCTGGTGCAGACGCCGACACCGCGCCCCGTTCCATGCACATGGCACCACTCGACGCAGGACTTGATATCGGGCGTGACACACCGAACGCCATACAAATCGGCCTGACGCTCGAAACGGCGGGACAGCCAGCCGAACCCAAGGAGCCAGGCAGCCAGCAGTGTAGCCAGGGCGACAAGCTGCATCATCTCCTCGTCCCTGATCCCACAAAGCCAAAGCACGTGCATCGCGCCTCCTGCCACGTACATTGAGATGAGGGCGAACAGCACGAAGAACTGTAGGTGCCAATGTTGAACGTGTCCGGCCTCGTGCGCGAAGACGGCTTCGATTTCCTCCTCGTTCATGTTTTCGAGCAGGCCGTCGGAGACCATGATATACCGCAGGGGGGCGATGAAACCCATGACGGCCGCATTGATGGCCATGCCATGCGTATGCCACAGCAGGATCTCTCGATAGTGCAGGCCGATGCGCTGGCAGGTTCTGGTGAAGCGGTCCCGAAGCGGTCCGGACGGCAGCGGTTCGGTCGCCCAGATATAGCGCAGCATCCAGGGCGCGAGTCCGAGGATGACCACGGACGCCAGGCCCAGGAGAGAATCCGCCGCCCAGGGGAGAGCGGTGATGCGCGTGAGGTCGCCCTTGAACAGATCCGTGAAGTACTTGGCAAGGACGATCATCATCATGGGAACGGCGATGATCAGGATCTGGTGGCGGACCTTGTCAAACAAGTACATACCCAATGAACTGTCGCCGGTGAGGCGGGCGCACTTGGCGGCAGCGAGGGCTGCGGTGGCGTGGTTGGCTGGTGGCGGTGGTTGGTGGACAGCCTCCTCGTCCGCAGGTACGTGGGCCTCGTTCTTGATGCGCAGTTCGACGCGGTAGAAGATGGTCCAAACGGTCAACAGCGAGATGAAGAAGGGGGCCAGCACGAGGAGGTCGCCGACCAGGGGAACCGTGCCGAGGTGCCAGCCTTCCCGAACGAGCGGCGCCCAGGGCGTGAAGATCATGGTCATGGCAAGGGCCGTGGCGATGATCCCCAGGAGCACACGTTGGCACAAGGCCAGGGTGTTGGCGGCGCGGTCGTAGCCTTCGGCGGTATCGTCGAGGCGGGAGAGCGTGAGGCGGTTTGAGACGAAGGCGGTCGTGGCAACGATGATGAGTTGGGCTGCGAGGACGGCGAGTGTCCCGATCAGCGGCGTGCCGTGCGTCAGCGAGGGGCCGGGCAGGAGGTTGCACTGCTCCGGCGGCAGGTTGTCACTGAGGACCAGGGCGAAGGCCATGATGACTACAAAGTACATTGCGACCTGAACTTATGTATTGTTGAGCATCGTCAATTCCACAGCAGATTCTACGGTGTTTGAGGCGCACGGCCAAGATGCGGAATCGTTACCATGGGTCCTTGACAGTTTAGGCGGGTGCCACTGGCAGCTTGCCTGCCAGTGTGTATGCCCAATGCGCCCACCAGAGAGACCGCACGGGCGGACAAGCCGCCCGTGGCACCCAGACTCGAATGCCGCCGGAGGTGTCACAGACCCCGTTACCATCTTGTGACAATGGGTCGCTGGCGACATTCGCGGGTGGAGAGTAGAATCCGGCTCAGCCGAGCGCGCAGGTTCGAGAGGCAGCCCGGTGCGGCCTGGGATCGAACCTATGTACGCGCCTTGTTTTCGGCTAGGAGATGACGAATGTTCACGCAATGTTTCAGATGGGGCGGTGTGGCTTTGGTGTTGGCGGCCAGCATCTGCGTGGCGCAGGAGAAACCCGAGGGCGGCGATAAGCCGCAGATGAAGCGTGGCGATAAGCCGGAGGCGAGGCGTGGCGACAGGCGGACCATGGAAGGTCCCGTACGACGGGATCCGCAGGCCCAGGCGGACCGGCTTATCAAGGAACTGGGTCTGGATGAGGGTCAGCAGGCCCAGGTGCGGAAGATATTCGAGGAGTGTCACGGGAAGATGGCCGAGCTGCGCGAGGCACTTCGCCTGCCGCCGGAAGCTGTTGAGAAAATGAAGAAACTCCGGGACGAGATGAAGGCCGCGCGAGAGGATGGCAATGAGGAGCGGATGCGAGATCTCAGCGATCAGATGCGGGCAGTGCACGAGGAGCGGAGGAAAGCGATGGAGCCGGTGCGCGAGGAGATGGGAGCCATCCAGGAGAAACAGTATGAGAGCCTCCTTGCGGTGATGCGCGAAGACCAGAAGCCGCGCTTCGAGGATTGGTGGGAGGAATGGATCGGATCTCGCCAGCCTTTCTCGGTGCAACGAAGCCCGCGAGCGTTGAAGGCGGCAGTAGGCAAGCTGCCGGACCTGACGGCGGAGCAGAAGGAGCAGATCGACGAACTGTTCGCCGCGTTTAAGAAGGCCGTCCGCGACGCGGATCAGAAGTCCCCGGAGTACAAGAAGTCGACCGAAAAGCTGTACGACGATGTCATTAAGGTGCTGACGCCCGAGCAGCAGCAGACGGTGGAGAAGAAACTCCGTGGCCGCGGCGGCCCGGAGGGTGGGCGTCGCCACCACGGGCGGCCTGGAGGACCTGGACCCAAAGGCAAGCCTGCGCCGGGTCCCGCGGGTGCTGGGGCAGGCGCCGGCGGCGGCAGTTAGGCCGCACGCTCAATCGTCAAGGCTCACAAAGGGGACCACAGATCGAATCGCCGTGATGCCGGAGCCCACGGTGCTCCTCAGAACCGCAGCATGAACAGACACCGGCGACCTTCGAGAAGCGGGCGGCATGGCGGCGCGGACAAGCCGCCGCCACCTCGCGGGCCTGCCCTGTCTCGACGATCCCGGCGCCGAGCCACCGAAGTCCTCTATCACGACGACGATCTCATCCTGGTGAACAAGCCCGCCGGTGCCTGGACCACCCGCGGCCCGGACAATGAGCCCAGTGTCGCCCAGCATCTCGCCGCGCCATGCATCATCGCTGGTGGTGGCGGACTACACGCCGTTTATCCCCTCGACATCGAGGCCAGCGGCATCCTCATGCTGACTCGTAGGGCCGAGCTGCTCTCTCCGCTCCGGCAGGACATGGCCGATCACACCCTCGATCTTCGCTTCTTGGCGATCGTCCGTGGCCCGCTCGGTGAACAGTCAGGCACGATCGACCGGCCCGTCAGCAGTCGCGATCGTGCCGACCTCGCCCGCATCGACAAGCGTGACGGAGCCAGCGCCACCACCGACTGGAGCACGCGCGATACGTACATTGGTTTCGCCCTGCTGGAGTGTCGGCCTCGCACGACCGTTCCGAGTCAGGTCCGCGCGCACCTCCAGGCCGCCGGCATGCCGCTCGCCGTGGACCGCGAGTACGGCGGCTCCGATCACTTGATGCTCTCCTCCTTCAAGGCCGGCTACCGCCCGAGTCGCCGCCGTCCCGAGCGCCCCCTCATTCAACGCTTGACGCTTCATGCAGCCTCCGTTGCCTTCAACCACCCGACGAGGGGCGAACGCTTGCGGTTCGAAGTCCCCCCGCCAAAGGACTTCCGGGCAACGCTCCACCAGTTGGACAAATACGGTCGCATCGCGCCTGCGTAAGCAGACGAGTGGTCCCTGCGCAGCCAACCGTGGGCTTCCGGTTGATGCCTACGCCGTCAGGTGGCACTGGCATCGCGCCGCGTGGGTGGCACTGGCAGCTTGTCTGCCAGTGGGGATACACGGTACGCCCACCGGGAGGGTGGCACTGGCAGCTTGTCTGCCAGTGTGGATGCCCCATGAGCCCACGGCCACCGGAGAGACCGCACTGGCGGGCAAGCCGCCCGTGGCACCCGGAATCGAAAACACCACTGGGCAGGTGGCACTGGCATCGCGCCGGTGTCCCATCGCGGGCGAGACGCCCGTGAATCCACCGCCGAGACGGCTGTGCCACATGTGCATCCAACCGTGAAGTACTTTGCTTCGTCGTTCGGATCAACGCTCCACGCAAGAGGAGGGTCACGATCGCGTACCCTGGTCTCTTCTCTGCTGTTGAATGTGCAAGGGGATGCCGCACTACGCAGTGTCGTCGGGCGGGGCGGACCGGCCGCGATGGCGGATGGCCGTGGCGATCTCGAACCGATGGGGACGATCGGGGTGGCTGTCCATCTCTTCGGCGATCCGTGCGCAGGCTTCGCGCTCGGCTTCAGTCGCCTCACGGATGATCGTCTCAATCTCCGGCATCATGGCGTCGAGCGTGTCGGTGGGACAGAAGTGCTTGGCCTTGCCGCCCGTCCGCCAGATCCTGGCTCGCACGCCTTCGAATTCATCGGGAGTCATGCCTCAGCCCTCAGCATCGAGCACTTCCACGACGGTCCCCATCGTCTCACCGATCGAACCGTGGACCACCAGGTCCGCGATCGCGTCCAGCGGCGTCTGTTCTCGGTTGATGATGACCAACTTGGCCCCATTGTGCGCCGCGAGTTCCGGCAGGCCGGCCGCCGGATGAACCACGAGGCTCGAACCCAACGCGAGGAACAGATCACAACTCCTGGCCAACTCGGCGGACTGGGTCCAAACGTCTTCCGGCAGACCCTCGCCGAACGACACGGTCATCGACTTGAGGATCCCGTTGCAGTCATCGCAGCGTGGCTCGGCCTCGCCCGCGTGCAAGCGCGTCTGGATCTCCTCGCACGAGTATCGCTTGTCGCAGTTCAAGCAGCGGACGCGCATCGCCGTGCCGTGGACCTCCAACACACGCTTGCTGCCCGCCCGCTGGTGCAGCTCGTCGATGTTCTGCGTGATGACCCCGAGCAGTATGCCATCGGCCTCGAGCCGCGCCAGTGCCAGGTGCCCGGCATTCGGCTTCGCCGCCAGGAATTGCGGGACGGACTCCTTGCGGATGACCCAATACCGCCGCCGCTCAGCAGGATCGTTCAAGAAGTCCTGGTACATCACCGGTTGATGCCGAGACCACACGCCGCCGGGGCTGCGAAAATCCGCGATCCCACTCTCCGTGCTGATCCCCGCGCCGGTAAACGCCACGGCCCGCCGCGTTCCTCGCAGCCAGCCGGCCAGCGTCCTCGCCGCTTCATCAATCGACGTGCTCACAGCAGGCCCTCATCGGCACTCCGCCGAGCCCGGCTCAGCGGGTATCCTCTTCCTCCTCATGATCATACACACATACCACACGGTTCGTCAGGCAGCCGAGGCCATCGATCTGAACGCTGATCTCGTCGCCCGGGCGGAGGAAGACCTGCGGCTGCCGGGCAACGCCCACGCCCGACGGCGTACCTGTCAGAATCACCGTCCCGGCAAGCAGCGTGAACTGGTGTGACAGATAGCTGACAAGCGCCGGCACGGAGAAGATCATATCCCCCGTGTTGCCGTCCTGCATCACGCGCCCGTTAAGCACCGAGCGAACGCCAACGGCATCCGGGTTGAAGTCGTCACGCGTCACCAACACAGGTCCGAGCGGACAGAAGCTGTCGAAGCTCTTTGCCCGTGCCCACTGCTTGTCGCGCCGCTGTTGACAGTCGCGCGCCGTCACATCGTTGGCGCATGTGTAGCCGAACACATGGTCGAGGGCGCTGGCTTCGCTGACGTTCTTGGCCGTCTTCCCGATGACCACGGCGAGTTCCGCCTCGAAATCGACTTCATCCGGCGCGGACCGAGGCAGGATGACCGCGTCGTCCGGCCCGATGACAGCGGTCGTCGCTTTCAGAAAGACCAGCGGCTCGGATGGCGCATCCGTGGCCTTCATCTCCTTGGCGTGATCGCGGTAGTTGCGGCCGATGGCCAGGATGTTTGGCGGCGCAACGGGCGCGAGCCGACGCGCTACATCGACCGGCTCGCTGGCGAAATGACGATCGCCAAACAGTTCGCCGATCATCGGCAACGCCCGTCGCTCGTCTACGGGCTTGCCCCAACGCACAACTCCAGTCGTATCAACGAATCGCAGGATTTGCATTTGTCTGCTTCCCAGAGGCAACCATATCGCACGAAGACGGGCCGCGGGCGTAAGCCCGCGCGGCCTCCCAAAACCCAAGCGCGCCATGCGACGAGGGTGGGCCGTGGGCTGTGGGATTCGCACGCGAGTAACGTAAACGGTCGGTCCGCCAAACGGCAAGCCAGCAAGCCAGCCGAGCGGGGCAATCACTCATGTTATTCCTGCGCGATGCCTTAGCCAACGGGTTGTCAGGCGGATCGACCGAAGATCCAGGAGCTCACATGGACCCGTGCACCGATGAACAACGACAGCATCGCCGGCACGACGACCAGCGTGAACAACGTCGAGAAGATCAGGCCGCCGAGCACCACCGCGCCCAGGCCGCGGTACAGTTCCGCACCGGCGCCAGGCCGGACGACCAGCAGCAACTGGCCGAAGAACGTCGTCAGCACGGTCATGAAGATCGGCCGGATGCGCGTGCGGACCGCCTCGGGAATCGCCTCGCGCGGCTCCTTGCCGTAGCTGATGAAGTTCAGCGATTGGTGAACGATCAGGATGCCGTTGTTCACGACGATGCCCAGCAGGATCACGAAGCCTAGGATCGTCAGCATATCAAGCTGTTGAATAGCCATCGTGGGGTCCATCCAGGTCCACTGGTTGACGATCGCCAAGCCGATAAACCCACCGACCACCGCAAACGGGACCGTGAAGATGATGACGAGCGGATAGGCGAAGGACTCGAACAGTCCCGACATCAGGAGATAGACAACGAGCAACGAAAGCGCCAACAGCCACTTCAACGAATCCCAGGTGCTTTCCAGCTTGTCGGCGTTGCCGGCAAGGCTGACGATGACTTCCGGCGATATCCTGGATTTCGCCTTGCCGTAGCCCCCGGCCCGCATGGGCGCGATGATATCGTTCTCGACGGTGTCGATCACCTCGGGCAACGACAGGCCCTCCGGCGGCCGCACGGTCAGCTTGACGGAGCGTTGCGTCTCGATGTGGTTGATCTGTTGAGGCGCCGTTGTCCTGTCAAGCCCGCAGACCGCCGTCAACGGAACGATCTGTCCAACGGGTGTCCATATCGGGATGTTCGCGATCATGTCCGTCGCGCTGCGGGCAGTGATCGGATCTTCTGTGCCGGCTACCTTGATCGTCAAATCGATGCTCTTCCCTGCCTCACGGTACTGCCCGATGATGCGCCCGTCGCCGCAGGCCCGGGCGATGAGGCCGATCTCCGCCACGCTCAGACCCAATTCGCCGGCCCTCACGCGATCCGGAACCAACTGGTCCTCGCGCCGATCGAGGGCGAAGTTCATGGGGTTGGCTTCCGGCCGGCTGCCGAACCTCTCCGTGCAGGCCGTCATGACGTTGCGGGCGGCCTCGACGACCTGGCCCAGATCATCCCCGCGGATCTCGACGTCCACGGAATTGCCTGATCCGAGATTGCCGAAAATCGACGCCTGAAAGAAAATCGGAAACGAATCGGGCACGGCAGAGCCCGTGGAGTTGAGCACCTTCTCCAAAGGCTTGACCAGAGTCGGGTCCCTACTCGAACCGCCCATGAAACACCCACCGCTCCAGGCAACGAAGAAGAAGTCCTCGAGCGGCGGTGGCGGAACGCGCCACTCGGCGATCTCGCGCTCCAGCTCGCGGACGCGCCGGCGGGCCTTGCGCCGCTCCTCACGCGAGGTCACCGGATCCTTGATTCGTTGCTCGGTCGTCTCGATCTGCGCATCGAGGCCCGGCACGACGTATCCCTCAACCATCTGGGACCACCGGTCGAGGAGCCGTTCGTATTCGGGCGTGCCCTCCTCCACCTCCCAGAATGGCCGAAGGCCGATCTGGCCCGTCGCCGGATCGCCGTTCTCGAGGGTCACGGCGATCTTCTCAAACTCCACCGTGTTGTATCCTGGCGGCGTGACCAGGAACCCGAAGATGAAGTTCTGGTTGCCGGACGGCAGATAGCTCGGCTCCGGGGCAAGCCACATGCTGAGCCACACCGATGCCGCCGTGAAGCCGCCAACCACCAGCACGCGCGTGATGATGTGCCGGTTGATCGAGCGCACCGCACCGGCAACGACCGCGGCGGTTCGGCCGCCACCCTCGCCACCGGTTTGCCGTGTCTTCGCCAGGATACGCGACGCCAACGCGGGAATGACCGTCACCGACACAAGCAGTGACAACGCCACGGCACCACTGATGGCGATGGCGATGTCCCTGAAAAGCTGCCCCGCCTCCTCCTTGACGAACAGGATCGGCAGGAACACGATCATCGTGGTCAACGAGTTGGCCACGACCGCGCCCCAGACCTCCGACGCCCCGTCCGACGCCGCCTCCCGGCGCGGCTTGCCCATTTCCCGATGACGGAAGATGTTCTCCAACACGACGATCGAGTTGTCGACCACCATGCCGACGGCAAACGCCAGCCCGGCCAGCATCACGACGTTCATGTTCCGCCCGGCCAACGGCACGATCAAGAACGTCCCGATGATCGAGATCGGGATCGCAAGGGCGACGACCGCCGTCCCGCTGAGACTCCGCAGGAAGACCAGGAGCACGGCGATCGCCAACAGGCCGCCGAAGACGATGTTGCTCCGCACCAGGTTGATCGCGGATGTGATGTAGGTGGTCTCGTCATAGACTTGCGCCAATTCCAATTGCATGCCTCGAGGGGCGAGCATCTCGGCGTTGACCCGCGCGATCGCCGCCCGAAGCCTCTCCATCACCTCGATCACGTTGCTCCCCGCCTCGCGAAAGGCGGGCAGCGCAAGGACTTCCTTGCCCTCGCTGCGGACGAAGCTGTAGCGCTTCTTGAACGTGTCCCGTGCCTCGGCGACGTCGCCCACTCGAATCGGCCCGCCTTCGCCCGTTTTGATGACGGTCAATCGAATGTCATCGAGGCTCGTGAATTGACCCATCGTCCGGATGACGATGTCGCGCTTGCCCTGGGCACTGTTGCCGGCCGAGACGTTCGTGTTCTGCCCCGTCAGGGCGGCCTGCAACTCGCCGAACGTGACGCCTGCCTGGGCCAGTTTCAGCGCGTCCACAACAACTTGGATCTCGCGCTCGCGCCCGCCGAATACTTGAACCGAAGACACACCCTCCACACGCTCCAGCATCGGCCTGACGTCTTTGTCCACGAAGGTGAACAACTCGGGCGGCTTCACCGCAGGATCGTCGCTCGACAAGACCATCCACGCGATCGCTTCCTCGCCCCACTCCCGCCCGCTCTTGACGATCGGGTTGTCGAACTCGTTCAGCGGAATCTGGTACGTCACGCGCCGCAGCGCGTCCGAGACCTCCTGCTTGGCAACGTCCAGGTTAGTGCCGACGTTGAACTCGAGTTCGATCGCGCAACTGCTGTTCCGCGAGCTGCTCGTCATCTTGCGGAGGTTGTCAACGCCCTTGAGCACCTCCTCCTGCGGTTCGATGATCTCCCGCTCGACTTCCTCCGGGCTCGCACCCTCCCAATAAGTGGAGACGGACACGATCGGTTGGTCTAGATTGGGCGTGAGTTGAACCGGCACCCGAATCGGCGACGGGGCGATGGACGGCGGCGTCACGGTCAACAGGCCAAACAGCACGATCAGAATGACACCGACCGCTACCTTGACGGGATTCCTGATGAAGACGTCAACGAAGTGCATGAACCTGCGTCATCCATTCGAAGGAGAGCCGCGGGCCTCAGCCCGCGCGGCCTCTCGAGCCGGAGGCTCCTCGCTCGTCTGGCCATCCGTCTGCGTGTCCCTCGCGGGCTGCGTCGCGGCAGCAGGGGCAGTCGGCATCGCAATGACAGGCGTGGGGCCAAACATGTACTCGTTGCCCCGCACCACTACCTGATCTCCGGCCACCAAGCCCTGTGCCCGAACCGCCACGTGGTCCATCACCTCCGACACGACCTCGACCGGGAGCGGCATGGCCATCTGTCCCTGCTCGGAATCGCGGACGATGTAGAGCATAGACATCGGCCCCCTGAGCACGACCGCATCCTTCGGCACGACCAGTTGCCGGGCTCTCGGCCCGGACGGAACCGCGCCGCGGGCGAACATCCCGGCCTTCAACTCGCCGGCAGGATTGGCGATGTCGATCTCAACTGGAAACGTCCTGGCCCGCTCCTCGGCGTCAGGAATCACGCGCGAAACCGCCCCGTGGTAGACCTTTCCCAACGCCTCGACCGACACCTGGACTTCCGCGCCGACTTCACAGTAGCCTATCGTCGCTTCAGGAACCGAAATGCGGACACGGGCAGTCGAAAGATCCACCAGTTCGACGATCTCGCCTCCCTGGCTCACCCAGGATCCGAGTTCGGCGTGCTTGGCCACGACGGAGCCATCGCACGGTGAGCAGATGCTGGTCCGCCCAAGGTCATCCGCCAGGATTTCAACGCCTGCCTTCTGGGCCTCGACCGCGTGGCGGGCCTGATCGACCCGGGCCTCTGCGGCGGCGCAATCCGCTCGAGCATCCTGC
The DNA here is from genome assembly GCA_016935885.1 of Phycisphaerae bacterium. The sequence goes on from JAFGQA010000181.1 coordinate 10,769, forward strand.
CGCTCCTTGTCCGTGCAACGCTGCTGCTCCCACAGCCGACTGGTCCGATCCACCTCGTACTTGGCCTTCGTGAATTCGGCCGTTCGCTCCGCCAGTTCCGCCGTCAATTGCGCCTGCCGCTCAAGTGCCTCGGCATGGGCAAAGCGCCTGCGGTCGTCCCGCAGTTTGCAGATCAGTTGCCCCTTGACGACACCGTCGCCCTCGTCGACCGGTAACTCGGCCACCAAGCCCGCCACTTCCGAAGCCACCAACGTCCGCAGACACGGGCGGACCGTGCCCACAAGGCGAATGGTTGGGGCAAGGTCCCTCAGCACGACCGGCGCCACTTCCACCCGGGTGGGCCCGGGGGCCTGCCCGGAGCACGTGCCATCCGGTGAAACCCAGCAGGCCAGCATCAGTCCGACAACCCAGCCGCTTGCTGAGCCGGGTCTCCTCCGCCGGCCGCACCGCGGCGAACTGGGGGGCCGTCCTGAAACCTCCGTGGCACGGTGGCGTCGCCCGTGGGTCTCTGTGGCACGGGCGTCTCGCCTGCGTCCGCACAGCCGGGACAACGGCACTACAAACGTATCAGGACGTATTCCAAACAGAGCGCACATCCGGGGCATCTTAAGTCCCATTTGCCATGGCCTCAACGCGTGTTCCCGTCGATCCGTGCCGGCCCGCAACCACTCGTGCCGGCCCGTAAAGGCAACACGGTAACCCAAAAACACTGCTCTCGCACCTGGACTACCACCAACATGTCATCCTATCATCGATGACGGAATCGGGTTCGGCACAGCGTCCGAGAATGTGCGGTGAAGAGATAGCGTGCTTCTCGGACGCCGATGGGGTATAATGCCGCAACTTGGTGAAGTGTTTGCACGGGGCAAGGTTGGCCTCCACTGCCTCATACGAGACATGGACGCCGGGCGGGAAGTGAGGGGGGGACGGTCGCCATCATCCACGCGGCGACCCGGAAGCAACACATGGCGGATTCCAGGGAACACGAGAGCGCAAGGCGTCCGCTACACGGCTCACTGGGCGTTCCACGCACGCCGCCAGCGAGCCGGCCCAAGCCGTTCCACGCGGGTCTGCCAACCGGCACGGGTCTTGGTAAGTATCGCATCCTCGAGCGGATCAGAACCACACACAACGCGATCGTCTACAAGGCCCGCGACGCCATGCTCGATCGGCTGGTGACCATCAAGCAGATGTCCCCCGACTTGATCGACGACCCGGTCGCCTGCGGTCACTTTAAGCGGGAAGCCCAGTTCCTCGCTCGGATCCCACGCGGAAACGCCTACATCGTCAGCATCCACGAGTTGATCGAAGACGACCTTGGTCTATTTATCGTTGAGGAATACGTCCCCGGGCAGTGGCTCGAATCGCTGATCTCGAAGCGGCAGATCGACCTCCGCGGTGCCGTACGCATCCTCAAGACCGCCGCCCTCGGGCTACGGACGCTGCACAGCTTGGGCATTGCCCACCGTGGCATTCACCCGGGCAACATCCTCGTTGCCAGGAACGGCAAAGCAAAGATAACCAACCTCGCCACCGCCGCGCACGAATCTGACAACGCGCCGCCGCCGGTCATCGTGTCGAAGTACGCCGCGCCGGAACTCCTGCTGGGACAATGCTACGACGACCGCGTCGATGTTTACTCGCTCGGTATGGTGATGTTCGAGATGTGCGTCGGCAGGCCGGCCTTGAATCACAGCTTCGCCGATCTCCTGACGAAGCCCAGGACCGCCGCCTCTCGATGGGTCGATTGGCACACGGACATGCATGCGTCGCTGCCGAGCGCAAGCGAGTTGAACCCGCTGGTGCCGCCGCGGCTCGCGGCGCTGGTCCGAAGGATGACGGCAAAGGACCTGGATGAGCGTTTTGCGTCGATCCAGGAGATTCTCCTGGCGTTATGCCCCAAGGCCGAGGATCGCGTGGGGCGAATCTCATTCGTGGCTCCGGGACTACCGGCCATCCTCATGCCCGACAGTCAGCTGCCAATGTCGCCGCAGGCGCCCTATCCGCAGTTCGCCGCCGGCACCGGCTTGCAGACCGCGCCAGTCCCCCGCATGTCCGTCCAGCGGCCGGCCATCCGGAGCTCTACGTACACCGTCCGCCTGGCAAAGAAAGAGCCATCCGTCACTCCAGCCAGGACGCTGCAGCCGCTCCAGCAGATGGGCCGACCGGGCTCGCCGGGCTTCCCCGTGTCGCGCCCACAGCCACGCCTGCGCCACCCGATGCGAGCCGGCGCCGTGCGCCGCCCACCCCAGGCCAAGACCGTGCCACAGCCAAAGGAAGTCACCGAGACAATCAAGGAGCGACATCCGCACCTCGTTGTCTGGGTGGCTGTCGCGGCCCTGTTCGTCGCGGCCATCACCGTAGGTGGCGGTCTCCTATGGCACAGGTACTACGGCCCCGGCGTGAGCCACCCCATTGAGAACGTCTTCGCGGAGGCTGTGCAAGCCTATGGAGAAGGGCGTCTGGACTTGGCCCAGGTCAGGCTCCGGGAAGCGATCCGCATGGATGTTCGTCGGCCACGGTTCGTCAGGATCAGGGATAAGGCCGAGCTCGAGCTGATCCTGGTCCAGGCGGAGCGCGCGTTCCAGAGGGATGAATTCGACCTCGCGGAGGAGAGGCTGCGCGAGGCCAGAAGGCGGGGCGCGAATCCGACGAAGATTGATGAGATCCAGGCGAGAATCTGGAACAAGAAGGATGCCTACCGTCTTGTCGCACAGGGCTTCGCTGATCTCGATCATGGCGAGTTCACCAATGTTGAGCTGAACCTCGAAGAGTACGAGGCGAAGGCTCGCGCCGCTGGTGAAGACCCGCATAAGCTGCGAGATCGCCTCGATCTATCGAGAAGGGAACGCAAGTACGTCGAGGCCATCGAGGAGGCCAACGTCGCCTTGGCCGAACTTGACTACGACGGAGCCCTGCTGGCCTGCGACGACGCCGAGAAGCTCAAGATCACCAGTGAAACGCGCGCACTCCACAAGCGCATCCTGAACCTCAGAGAGCGGGCGGAGTGGATCCTCCGCGGCGACGAGGCGATGCTGAGCAAGGACTTCGAGGCGGCGGCCAAGGCCTACGAGAAGGCCAATCAGATTGAGGCCTCGAAGGAGATCGAGGCCAAGACGAGGCTCGCCGGTGCTTACCTCCTGCACGATCAAGCTTTGGACGCAATCGCTGAGGGAGACCTGCTTACTGCGGAGCGGAATCTGAAAAGCTCTCTCTGGAAGTTCTCAACACCCCAGGCGCGGACGAAGCTCACCAAGATGGCCTCCGCCTTCGAGGCTGCCAGGCTCGTCCAGAAGGGCGATCGGGCCATGAACCGTAACGACTACGCCGGCGCCGAACGCCTTTACGCCGAAGCGCTGCCACATCTTCCCGAGCCCGCAAACGCGATCGTTAAGGAGAAGATCCTCCAGGCTCATCGGGCCGCAAGGCCGAACGGGGCAAACAAGCCCACGAGTGCGGAGAGCACTCCGAGCACTTCCCGCTACTCGGCAAGGTTCCCGAAGGCAACGGGTAGCCACTGACGAACATAGTCATGATCGCCACGATAGCCACTGTCTTGGCGTGGGATCCTCGGCCTCTCGTAATTCCTTCCGAGAAAAATGCGGGCGATAGTGAGGGAGCGGTCCAGGCATGGCGTGGTCCTCCATGAACGTACCAGGACCCGTTCGAGCAGGTCTGCTCGTTCGATAACCTTTATGCGGCCTGGCCCGCAACCTGGGGCGTGGCGGCGGGGCAAGGAACGGGTGGAGCTTTTGGAGACCGAAGCAGTAATGTCCTCGCCGCGTCGCGAGCGCCTCGCCTGTCGACTCGACGCGTGGCGGTTTCTACCCTTCTCGCTGTTGCGCGAAAGGCAGTACCATGTTCGGCCAGTCTTGCAGCAGATCTGGTTCGCCAGGATTGTGGGCTTAATCGCCAGCAAAGGCCTGTCAGATCTTGCTCAGGCGAACGCGTGACGCGCAGTAGATTTACGCTCGGAGGACCTCGTCGTGAAGAACCTGCCCCAAGTCGATCTTGATTTCGATCACCTGACCCGAATCCTGTATGGAGCCATCCCGGCAAGGCTGCTACTCACAGCTATCGAGCTCAAGGTGTTCTCACACCTGACCGAACCGATGTCGGCCGACTCGGTTGCGTCCAAGATTCAGAGCCACCCGGGGAGCACACGGCCATTCCTGGACGCTCTGGCAGCCAACGAATTGCTGTCCAAGCGGCAGGGACGGTACCAGAACACACCGCTGGCCGACGCATTCCTGGTTGAAGGCCGGCCGACGTACCTCGGAGATGTGTTCAGGAACCTCACCGAGTACATGCGGCCTGCTCTTGAAAGCATGACCACGCTGGTGAGGGAAGGGCAAGCCCCACCGCGTGGTTTCAGTGATCCGTCGCTCGAGGAACGAGAGACGGAGATATACGCAAACTACCAGCGCGCCGGCCGCGCGCAGCAGGCGGCTGCCATGGTCAGCAAGTTGCCGGAGTTCCCCCAGATGACCAAGATGCTCGACTTGGGTGCTGGGGCCGGCCTCATCGGCCTGGCAATCGTTGCAGCCCATCCGACCATGACCGGTGTGCTGTTCGACCGCCCCGATGTTGTGGAGGTAGCCAGACAGTTCATCAGCGAGTACGAGATGGAAGGTCGCGTGGCTACGATCGGGGGTGATTATTCGACAGATGCCATCGGCGACGGGTACGACCTCGTCTGGACCAGCTACACCCTGAACTTCCACCGCGGCGACCTCGACCCGATCATGCGTAAGATCCACGCCGCCCTGAATCCCGGCGGCGTTTACGCCAGCTTGGCCGAAGGTCTGAGCCATGAGCGAACGAAGCCGGCCACGCTGGTCAACGCAATGCTGGCACACAGCCTCGCCGGAGACGACCTGACGTTTGACGTGGGCGAGATCGCCCAGGCGATGCTTCGCGCCGGGTTTCGGTCCGTTCACAGTCGCCAGGTAGAAGGCGGCTGCTGGCACGGCCCCGCCGTCGTCGATATTGGCCGAAAGTGATCAAGCTCGGGTGGCCGCCAGCGAGCCCGCCGTTGTTCGGCCGATCGGGCCCAGTCCCGAAGGTTTGGGCCCAACCTCAAGATGTTTGTCCACCACGCTCTACACTGCGCAGTCCGGCGGCATCGAGACCGCCAAACTCCAGGCCGAGAACGGCAAGCTGCCTGTCTGAACCAGTCTTCGCCTCATTCTGAGGCATCGTTCTCCCTTCGTCGTCGATAACGGCGGCCATCACTTGGCTCACGTCACGAGCGAACTGCTCGCTGCGAGGCAGGGCAGGCCGTTCGACGTAGCCCCGGCGTGTTTTGCCATCACCGGGTGATCGACACCAGCGTGGGGCGACGAAGAAGACCGGCACCTTTGGCACCGCGACTCACGAGAGCACAAGGCAAGTGACTGGTGGGCAGACTGGCGGAAAGGGGGTGCCTTTCAAGGCCCGAGCGTTCCCGTCTGTTCATAATGGGACGGACGCCAAACGCAGCGATGACGGCACGCTGACATCTGCATCAGGTATTGGAATCACAGGGGCTTGCAATGCACACAAGGGAACTGAAATGAACCGGAGAGGGAGGGATTCGAACCCCCGGTACCTTTCGGTACAGCGGTTTTCAAGACCGCCACCTTAAGCCGCTCGGTCACCTCTCCCAAGATTCACTACGTAAACAACTGCACAAACCGAGGCCAACCTCCAGGACTCCATGGGCTGTAAGGAGCCGCGCAGAGACAATGTAAACGGTTGATCCGCCAAACGGCAAGCCAACAGGCCGGCAAAGCGGCACATTCGGTCAGGTCATTCCCTCGCGACGCCTCACTCACATCATGCGTCCGCCATCAGATCGCCTTCTTCAAGGACCTGATGGCGCTTCTTTCCAAGCCTTGCGCCTGACGCAACACATCGATCTGCCGATTCCGCATCTCCACCGGTGGCAAGGAAGTCGGAAAGGCCAGGTCCGATGGCACGTGCTCGAGGCCATCCAGCAGCAGGCGCACTTCCTTGTCGTACCAGTCGGCCGCCGTGGTAATATGAACCTTCCGAGGACCGAACTCGTCGGCAATGCTGCGAAGGTACCGCACGACCGCACCCCTGGCATCGATCAGGCTGATGTATGTCCAGAAGTTCGGATGGATGTACCTCCGATGCCGGGCGCTTCGCAGGGATTGACACCAGTTGTCGAACGCCTTGTCCCCGACCGCGTAGCTGTCCGACCTCTGCTTCTGGAACAGGGTGATCGCGCGGTGAATGGAGGCATTGTGCGCCTCCCGGGCGGACGGTCTGAGGTGGCTGCGGGTCAGCAGCACGACGGCGGTGGGCCAGCCCTTGGCCGGCCTGTCCATCGTCTCGGCGCCTCCGTTGTAAGAGCGACAAAGCCAGGATCGGTCACGCTGATAGCCCGTAATGATCCCCCAGTCTTCGGGAGGGATGATGTTGGCGGCCAAGACGGGCCGGCGGCGATCGATGCTCTGCTGAATCGCCCGGCGCAGAGCGTCAGCCTCGGCCAGTTCGTCACGCCGGACGACACGGACCTCGTATTCCCAACCGATGGCCGAGAACAGGGCGTCCAGGCAGCTCTCGCCGACCACGGGATCGGCGTTTCCCACGTCCCAGCCATCCACACGGAATTGCGTACGAAAGGCCAGCCCGCTGAGCCCCATCAATTCGTCGTAGCCGATCTTCCGGCCGGTCGCGTCGAGCATCAGCTCCAGGCAATGCATGAACGTGCAGTCACGCCCCTTGGCGAATCCCCGGATTGGGCCGATGCCCTCCACGCGAGCCGCCCCAGGCCTTTCCCGAATCACCGAGATCCGCGACCGCTCCCTGGGCAAAGGGCGATCCGCCTCCGCGCAACCCGGCACCGAACCACAGAAGACCGCCACGATCAGCACGCCGATGACGGCTTGTCGCCTCGGCAGGCCCCGAGGTCGGTGTTCCGCCTTTCTCGCCACGATTGGAAGCTTCATGCCACTTGTCGATCGTTAGGAGTCGTGCAGGAATAACGTGAACGCTTGACCCGCCTGCCTGCGGGCAGGTCCGCCAAACGGCAAGCCACGGCGTCAGCCAAGCGGCCAAGCGGCGCAATCGGTCGAGCCATTCCCGCGCGATGCCTTACCTTGATACGTCCCCAACGCCGGCGGGCGACATCGGACTACTGATCGGGGATCTTCTGGGGGTCGAAACCGCTGTCCTCGTTGCATCGACGGAGGCACCGCGTGAATCTGAGCGAAACAGTCAGCCAGTACGCCACCGGCACCGCCCGCCCCACAATCATGATCACGATCATGACCAGACGGCCCTGCCACGTCAAATGCGGTAGCCAGCCGGTTGACAGGCCAACGCTGTTGCAGGCACCCGTGGCATCGAGGATCTGTTCGTAGGCGGTTGCGTCCGAGACGGCGGCGAGCAGGCCGATTGACGCTACGTTCAACGCGAGCCACAGCGGCACGAACATGAGGCCGGCGCGCAGAAGCATCCTGCGTCCTGCCTCCCCACCGGGATGTGATCGCCAGCGGTGCCTCCGACTCAATAGACAGATAGCCGGCAGGAGGATGGCGGACGTCCGCAGCCCGCCCGCGACGCCACCCGCCGACCCGCCGACAAACATCCAGATCAGCATCATCCCGTAGGAAGGCCACGATAGGGTGCCTTGCGACATTGGGATGCTTCGAACGCCCGTCGAGCGCACCGTCGCCGAGACAAAGACCGCCAACGCCCAACGCCGCGGGAGTGGCATGTCGTCTCGCATGGAGATCTGGCCGGAGCCGATATCTACGGGCCGTTCGGGAATCCAGGCCACCGGTAGCCGCCAGATAATTCCAGGGCGCCAAGGCGTCTCGCAGAAGAACAGAATCCCGGCGCCGAGGAGCAGCAGGCCCAGGACCGCAGGCGCCTCCCATTGCGCCAGCCTGCGCCACGGCAGGTCCGGCGTGGGCCGCTCGGCCGTCCCGGCCGTCTTCCGGGAGGCTCGCGGCGAAGTAATCAGGTCCAGAATCAGCGGCAGGCTCAGCGAGCCAATGATGGAGAGCGTGGTGATCGAGGCGAAGACCGCGTGCTTGGAGATGTAGGGGGCCAAGCCGTCGTTGCGCAGGCTCAGCCCGCAGTTCCACATCGCACCGCCGGCGTGGACGACGCCCCACCAAAGCCGGTCCCAAGTGGATTCGACGTCGGACGCGTCCCATGAAGACCACATCGCCACGATGCCAAGGAACTGAAGCCCGAGCGATGCCCACAACACCGTTCGCAAGCGAACCACGCTACTCATGAAGGGCTGCACAATCGCCAGGCCGACGGCGGCAAAGCCCATACCGGCGAGTTGCGTGACGATCACGAGGACCACCTGACCGAACAGGGAGTATTCGTCCCCGAGGCTGTAAATCGTCGTGCCGACGAGGCTGGCCGAACTGACCGCCGCGAAGGCACTATTGAGGACGTGGTCCCAGAAGTTGTGGCGGTAGTCGGGCACGGCGGAGTGCGTGGCCAACGGCAGCGAGAGGAGGAACGTTGCCGTCAGAATGAGGATCAGCCACGGCCCGGCGAGCGACCGCAGCAGGTGGACGGCCTCCAGGATCTGGCGATCAACCCGGCGATAGAGGCGCACCACGGCGTCCACCAGGAGCAGGCCGGTGATGAGGGTCGTGGTTGCCCCGAAGAAGACCTGGACCTGACCCAGCTCGATGGCGAAATCCATGCCGCCGGCCACGACGATCACCGTCAGCCAGGCGTCCACGGCACGGCAGGCCCGATTCCACCGCAGGCCGAACCAGCCGCATCGCCCGTGGCACCACGCCAGGAGGGCCGGCGCCTGTAGGACGGCCATGATCCAATCCGACAGCACCGTGGCGCCATCGGCCTGTCGGACCAACATCGCCCCTGCTGCGACGACAACGAGCGCGAGCAGGACTGCCAGATGGCGCGCAGGGAGGACTGGTCGTGCGCCGAGCGCATCGTTATCGGCCATAGCGAGAAGCTATCGCGCTGGTGACGTGATGACAACGCGATTCCAAGCGGAGTTTGCGAAGAAGTGATGTCTCCTCCCGTGACACCGCCACCGGAGGCGGTGCGGGCCCGTGCCACTGGCAGCTTGCCTGCCAGTGTGTAGGCCAGGCCCTATCAGCCCGTGGCAAGACTGCGGCACCGGCGCCAAAGCTGGTGGTTTCCACACTCAGGAGCGGCTTTTCCGAACCGCTGTCTTCCCTTTTACCACGGGCTGATAGGCCCGCGACGCACCGCTATTCCTTCAAGTATTCCTCGAGATAGCGGTAAGGCTCCGTCAATTTCCCATGATAGACGATGGTCGCCCTGAGCAGTTCCGCCGGCAAGCCGCTGTCTGCCAAGCTGCCGGAGAAGTCCGCGCTCGCGAGCTTTGGGATGAGAGGACTCAGCGCCGTGCTGAACGCATTGGAGGCATCCACCGGCACCTCGCACGGCAGGAAGTCCACGGCTAGTACGACCGGGCCGTGCCCCACCACGCCATCGTGGGTCTGCCCGGTTGCAGGGTCGTACACATAGATCGGCCTGTCCGGCTCCGTCACGCGGGAGGTGCAAGCCAACGAACCATCGAGGTCCGCGGTGATGTCGCCGACCATCCGCAATCGCGGGCGACCGGGCCGGGCATACAACTCCCGGAGCTGATCGCGCGTGATCATCCGCGGATACTTCGGCTCCCAGTAGATGCAGTTGACCAGCACGGTCAGGTGCGGAACGTGCGGAAAGAAGCATGCCCGATAACGCTCAGGATGGTGGTAGTACTCCTGAAGCTCGAATGGCGACGAACTGTCGATCCGCTCGACCATGTGCTCCTCGCGGAACACGACCTTGTAGCACAGGCTGGCAGACGGCTTGACGGATGCCAGATCCTCCGGAGCGATCTGCACCATCGGCAGGAGATCGAGGATCTCCTGTGCACCCCGCGACACCTGACCGTAGCCCGCAAAGCCAAAAACCATTGGCTGGATCGCATCGGGCAGCCCGTCCTTCCGAATGCAGTCCCCGACCACCCGAATCTCCTGTCGGGCCTCTTCGAGATCCCTGTAACGATTGGCCTGCTGCACGCGGACGAACGGATTGTTCACCCCTTCGTGCTTCAGCCGCTGCCCCAACGCCCACAGCGTATCGATCATTCCGGCCAGCCCGGCAAACCGGCCGAAGAACACCAGCCGACGCCCTTGGTCGTCCGCGACCTTCTCGTAGTCGATCATCTGGCACTTCAAATCCATCAGCCGCCGCAGCGCCGGCATGTTCTTCCGCTGGCCCTTGATCGTGTGCGAGAAGAACACATAGGTCTTCTCCGGCTCGAACAGGTCCGGCGGGATCTCCTTGATCCCCAGGATGATCGGATAATCGGCCAGATCCTCGACCACGCTCGCCCCAGCCTCTCGATACACATTCTCCGGAAACACGCGATTCGGCGCCACTTGCACCCCGAACTCGATCCCGTGCTCCCTGATGAGCCGCTGCACGTCCAGCGGCACAAGCGGCACACGGGCCTCCCAGCGACTTTTGTCCTCTCGGCGGATACCGATCTTCCTCATAAGCCAACTCCAACAACAGGAAACCAGATGCGGAACGAACCAGGGCGTGCCTACAGACCACCGCCTCCCAGGCCATCGCCTGGCTTGCAATTGCCGTTCCGCCGCGCCAAGACGCCCCCCAACGAGCTGTTGCACAACCACGGCCGGGTCCGTGGCGCTTCCGGCGGCATTTGATACCGGGTACCGCGGGCGGCTTGCCCGCTCGTGCCGGGTGCCACTGGCGGCTTGTCCGCCAGTGCCGTTTCTCCGGTGCACGCATGTGGCATCTACACTGGCAGGCAAGCTGCCAGTGGCGCGCGCGCGAACTACCACACACATACCGCGGCCCCGCCAGGCGCGCGATCCTACGCCACGCCTGCTGATCCATCAACACATCCGCCCAGCAGGTGCCACGCTGCGGAACGTCTCCAGTGCTCTGCTACTGTTGTGAAGCGATAGGCCGGGCAGCATGCCACGGGCGGTGGATGATCCGCCAATCACGCCGCGTCAGGACAATATTTCGTCTTTCCGTGTAAAGAAATCGTACAGCACAGGGACCACTACCAGCGTCAACACACCTGACACGAGAATGCCGCCGACGGAGGCGATGCCGACGCCGTTACGCATCTCAGCCCCGATGCCCCGGCCCACGGCCAACGGCATCATGCCCAAGACGGCAGCCAATGTAATCATGACAATGGGGCGGAACCGCTCGCCGGCGGCGGCCACCATGGCCTTGTGTCGCGGCACGCCCTCTTTGACGTGGCTGTTGAACTGATCCATGATCAGGATGGCGTTGTTGACGACGATGCCAACCAGCATGACGCCACCCAGAATCACGAACATCGAAATGCTCATCCCGGTCAGCGTCAGCGCCCAGAGCATTCCGATCAACCCCAGCGGCAAAGTGACAAGGATGATCACCGGCTGCTTGAACGATTCCATAATGGCCGCGAGCGTGAGAACGACCAGAATGACCGCGATGATACCGGCTTCGGCCAGACCCTCCTGGCCTTCCGTCATGACTTCGTAGTGGCCGGCGAACGCGTAGCCGTAGCCGGGCGGCAGGAGACTCTCGGCATCTATCGCGGCGCTCAGCTCGCCCACGGCCTTACCCAACGGTTTGTTGCTCTCGAGATTCGCGTACACCTTGGATATGCGGCGTTTGTCTTTACGGTTGATCTGGATCGGCGTAATGACCTCCTCCACGCCGCTGAGGTTCGTGAGCAACACGGAGTTCTCGGGTGAGCCTGGAAAGAGAAACCGCTCGACCTGGTCCTTGCCCCGTTCTTCCTCGAACTTAACGACGATATCGTAATTGCGGGCACCTTGCTTGAACGTGCCGGCCTCCAGGCCTTCCAGGTTGGCCCGCAGGGCGAGACCCAGCCGCACGGCGGAGAGGTTCAGGTAACCGAGGACCGCCCGATTCGGGGAGACGCGCAGCTTCGGCTTGCCTGTCCGGACTGTCGTGTCCGGGTCCAGCAAACCAGAGAGTTGTTCGCCGAGTCCTTGCGTATTCAGTGCAAGTCTGTCCAAGGTCTCCAGTTCTTCACCCGCGATCTCCAACTCGACGTCCGACTCCTGGCCACCAATAAAGGAAGGCATATTAACGGTGACGAGGCAGTCGGCGCTAGCGATCAGGCGTGAGCGGACCTCGGCCTGCAGTTCATCAATGGACAGTGTGCGTTGGTCTCTGTCGGAGAACTTCAGGAGGATCTGGGCAAGGTAGACACCTTCCGAAGCTTGCCCGAACATCCCCTCGACGTTTCCGATCGTTGTCAGCACGTGCCGAAGTTCTGGCACGCTCCGGAGCATGTCTTCTACCTGTCGCACGCGTTTCTCCGTCTGGCTCAGGTCGTACCGGGTCGGATACTCGAGCTTGACGAAGACCTGGCCCTGGTCAGGATTGTCGAAGAAACCGAAGCCTGTCTTCTTGGTGAGCGTCAATGAGTGCACAAAGAGAACGGCGACCGCGATCAGGACGACTGTGGCCACCGACCGGTTGCGCTCGCCAAAGAGAAGGACACTGCGGTACCCGTTTACGACCCGTTCGAACATGCGGTTCCACCGGCGTTCCATGGTCGCAAGGACGGATCGGCCCCCTTCTCGCTTGGTTTTGAGCATGAGGGAACAGAGCATGGGCGTCAATGTAAAGGAGATGAAAAGCGACACCGCCGTCATGATGACCATGGTCAGTGCGAGGGGCTTGAAGAACAATCCCACGCGGCTGGCCATCATGCCGATCGGAAAGAGCACGACCACGTTCGTGCCGGCGCTGGCCAGTACCGCGACAGCCGCTTCGCCGGTGCCGAGGCGCGCCGATTCCCGAGCGTTGCCTGTCCGGTCGAGCCGTTTCACGATGGCTTCCATCACGACGATCGAGTTCGTGACCAGGATCCCCACGGACAAGCCGATGGCCAGCAGGGTCGACGTGTTCAGCGTGAAATCCAGGAACTGCATGAAGAACATGCCGATGACGATGGTCAACGGCATCGTAACAGCGATGACCAAGGTCGAGCGGAAGTTGTAGAGGAACAGAAACAGAATCAGCGCCGTCAGCAGGATTCCCTGTCCGATGTTGATCCAAGCGCTGGAGGCCGACGCCTCGATGAAACGGCCGTCGTCGGAGACCCAGATCAGTGCCATGCCACCGGGCAGGTTGCGGTTCAACTCGTCCATTGCCGCCTTCACGCGGTTGACCACGCGAACGGCGTTGGCGTCGGCCTTCTTGATTACCTTGATGGCCACACAGGGACGGCCGTCGATGGTCGCCTTTTGCCGCACTTCTTCGGTGGCCATCTCGACGCGCCCTACGTCCTTGATGTAGCAGCGGCGTCCGTCTTCGTTGGCCACCTCCAGCTCCGCTATGTCCGCGGCGCGGTCATAATCGGCGTCGAACTCGACAGAAAACTCGGTTCCCCTCTCTCGTACGCGACCGGAAGGAATCGTCCTGACGCCCTGTTGCACGGCCTCCAATACGTTCATGCTGGAGAGCCCGCGGGCGGCAAGTTGCCCCCTGTCCAACAAGACGTGGACTTCGCGCTTCGCTCCACCGATCAATTCCGCGTCGGCCACACCGGGAAGCACCGTGATCCGGTCTCGCAACGTGTTGTCGGCATAGTCGTAGAGTTCGTCCAACGGTACGTCGCCGGTCAGGGCCAGTTGGATGATGGGCTTTGCGTTGATGTCGAATTTGACGATCTTGGGGTCTTCCACGTCCTCGGGGAAATCAGCCCTGATCAGGTCCAGTTTTTCGCGCACGTCGGTGGCGGCGATATCCACGTCGACGTCGAGGTTGAACTCGAGGAACGTCTGGCACACGTTCTCCATGCACGTCGAGCTGACGTGCTTGAGGCCGTCGATCGACACGACCTGATCTTCGATGCGCTTGGCGATATCGGGTTCGATTTCCTCGGGGCTCGCGCCGGGATAGACCGTGATGATAGTGATGTACGGAACATCGACCTTCGGCATCAGCTCCAGCCCCAGCTTGCGATAGGCGTTCGCGCCGAGAAGCGTCAGGCCGATGATGAGGCACGACATCGCCACCGGGCGTTTGACGGATGCGTCGGATAGGAACACTACTGACCCTCCCGCAGCACCCGAATCGGCGAGTTGGGATTGAGGAAGAACCCGCCCTCGACCACAACCTCGGTGCTCTCGCTCAGCGCTTGGGAGGCGATCTCGGTAAACCCGTCCATCTCCAGCCCGACTTCGACTGGAATCATCCGCGCCATCTGATCATCCGCGAGGAAGACCACCGGCTGGCCGCCTCGGTGTTGGATCGCGTCCGCAGGCACGCCCAGTCCCTGCCGTCGCTCCAGGATGATTCGCACATGGGCCATCGCCCCCGGGGCGACCGCTGCGGGAGGATCGTGCAGCACGCACTGCGTCTCAAACGTGCGGAGCTTGCGGTCGATCGTCGGGCTCTTGTAGGAGATCGTTTGTTCGCCAAGGTCAACGCCATTGACGGTTAAGTGCATCGCGGTCTGTCCCGGTGTGACCTGTCCATAGGCTTGCGCCGGAAGAAAGGCCGACACTTCCACCACCGACGGGTCCTCGATCCGAAGGACCGGCTGACCAGGATTGCCCATCTCGCCCGGCTCCTGAAAACGCTTTGAGACCCGGCCGCTGATGGGGGCCTTCACCAGTGAGTCGTCCAGGTCTTTCTGGGCCATTTCCAGCCGGGATCCAGCTTGTTGCTGCTGCGCCTCGGCCAGTGCGATCAGGGCCTTGGCGTGTTTGAGCACGGCCGCGCTCTTCCTGTATTCGGCCCTGTCTTCCTCGATCTCGTCGTTTGCGACGACGCCCTTCTCACGCATCTCCTGACAGCGTTCCCAATCGTATTTGGCCTTGTCGTATTCGGCCTGGTTTTCCTCCAAGGAAGCCTGCTTCTCCCGCAGGGAACTGTCGGCGACGGCCACCTCGTGTTTGGCCACTTCCAGAGCCTTGGCCAGTTTCAGGGAGTCGGTCTGGAACAGACGTGTCTCGCCGGCCTCGACCTCATCACCGTCGTCGACGAAGATGACATCCAGCACGCCCGGAATCCGGGGAGAAACCATCGCGAACACCTTGGCCTGAACGTTGCCCTGAAGGACCAAGACGCGTTGGAATTCCATCATCCTCACATCGGCCAACACCACGTTGACCTGGCGGAGGGGACTGCCCGATTCCGCTTCCTCTGCCGAACTGCTGCGGCTGTTGTATAAGTGCACGCCGCCCGGCACGATCGGAACCAGGATCAGGATCGGTAGTAGTCGCTTGATTGCGGATTGCCATCTCATCGTCTGTCACCTGTGCTTCTTCCTCTTGGTCTGGCCCGATTTGTCCAACAGCATGGCAATGGACACTCACGACGCCCGCGAAAGTGTTTGTCTACTGCTCGCCCCTCATTGATTGGCAGAGTCCAAACGTATTCGCTCGAAGAACATTCGTTTGACAAGTCCGGCCATTTCTTCCGCCGTGAAGTCATCCGGTCGGTCGATCAGCTCGAGCAGAAACGCGTTGCTCAGGCCTTCCAGGCCCAATGCGAGCATCTTCGGGTCCATTTTCACAAACAGCTTCTTGCGCATCCCCCTGGCGAGCACAGATTCCAACATGCCCACCACCCGCTTGTGGATCACCTGGGCCTCGCGATCGAGCCCGGCGAACGGCGCGATGGCCGGGCCAAAGGTCTGACTGAAGTAGATCCTGGCCGTGGGCACGTGTTTCACAAACAAGGCGGCCTTTGTCTCGATGTACCGCTCCACGCGTTGCGTTTCGGTGCCAGTTTCCTGAAGGGTCTTCGTCAACGCCTGCTCGAACTCGATCGCCGTTTCAAGGATCAGGCTACGGTACAGGGCGTCCTTGTCCTTGAAGAGCTTGTACAATGTCCCGACGGCGAATTCGGCCCGCTCGGCGATCTCGGCCATGGTTGTTTGGGCGAACCCCTTGCGGGAAAACAGGTTAAGTGCGGCCTCCAACACCTCTCGCCGGTGGCGCTCCAACTCGCGTTGCTTCCGGGATAGCCTTGCTGCCATTGTGACCTCTCTCTACGAAAAGCCCGTTTTCAACTGATGAGCCCCTTGACTTCTAATGAATACTCGTTCATAATATAGTATTATTGTTCACGTATGTCCATCACGCTGGACGATATCCACAACATTCTGCCCTTGTGTTCATTGCCGAGCCGCCGAGCCGTCCTCACGGGGGCGGCCCGGTGGCGCAGTGTACGCCACGCCGACCACCTCGGAAACGGCAATGCGGAGTATTCGTCGGCGACGCTGAAAATGATGTCCTGAAAGCACAAACCACCTGTCGGATATCACAGCGTGAGAATCTCGGCAACGCGCACCATGATCTGGCTCAGCAACGCCCACCGCCGGGCTCTCGCCCTCTTCTGGGTCATGATCGGTCCGCACGCCACGTACTCAATCTTGGCGGTTCTGGCACGCTTGTTGTATCGGCTTTCCGATCCGCTCCGCGTTCGCAGTGAAGCACAATCCCGGGCGGCGTTGGGCAACAAACGCAGCCCGAGCGAAGTTGCCCAGATTGCCAGGCAAGCCTTCGTCCATCGCACCTGGAACCTTGCCGACCTGATGCTCGCCGACCGGCTTATCCGCCGCGGCACGTGCCACCGCTACGGCGGGCGCATCCGCGAGCCCTACCTCAGCATGTTGCTGGACGCCCAGCGCCGTCGGAAGCCGGTCATTCTTGTAACCGCCTACTATGGCCCGTTTGACTTGCTACCGCTTTTCCTTGGATACAACGGCATCCGGGCCGGCGTGGTCTACCGGCCGCACGTTAATCCGGATTTCGACGCCTACCGACGGGCCATCCGCGCCCGCAGTGGCTGCGAGTTGATCCCGGATACCAAGGCTGTAGGCCGCCTGCCGCAGATACTGGAGCAAGGCGGCACGGTGGCGATCGTTGCCGACCACCACGTCACTCGGCACGGCATCCCCGCAATTTTTCTTGGTCTGAGAACCGCCGCCTCTCGCTCCGTTGGACTGCTCGCTTGGCGCTATGATGCGACCGTCGTTGTTGCGGGCATCCGCCGGCGAAGCAGCGAATTCGACGTCGAGATCGTCGTATCAGACGTCTTTGACCATCAGGATTGGCGCGACGTGGGCAATCCGGTGGTTCACATCACCGAACGCTACCTGCGGGGATTGGAGAAGATCATCCTCGATGATCCCACCCAATACCTCTGGGGCTACGCCCGCTGGGGTGCGGACCTTGCCCGCCAACTGACCGACGAAGACCACAGCAGGCACATCTCTCGTTAGCTGTTGCCGGCGGCATCGATGATCACGGTGATCAGCGAGCGCACGGCATCGACGATATTCTCGGCATCGTCGGCCCGCGCCTCCTCCGCCACCGGGAATCCCATCAGAAAAGCAACCAGGCCGGCCGCAAACCAGCGCACGTTCTTCACTTTCATCTCTGACGCCTTTCGTTAGCGATGAGGCATGTCTGCCATTGTCCATCTCCCAGTCCACGCCGGAAGCATTCACGACGGCTCGGGGCCCACGTTACCGGTCCGTGCCTCTCGGCCATTTCCTTCAAAGAAGGCACTTGACATTCGTGAGCCATCAGTACATAGTATGAATGATGGTTCATCCCCTGTCAAGGAGATTCTTTGTTTCCTCCGTCCGAGCCGCCTGTAGTCTTCCTTCCACGGCGGCGGACGGAGGAAAATCGGGTGAACCATCGAGACGTTGGCCGCAGCGTCGGGTGTTCTGCTGTGCAAGCGTGGGCTGGAATCGCCCAGGGTTCTTCAATGTGTCTTTTGAGCAAAGGAGGTTCTGACCGATGGGAATGGAGACTCTGCTAAGTACGATTCTCAGCCTGCTGATAGGAACCGCACTCCAGGTCCTTCCTCAACTGATCCAGGTTGTCCTGGATTTGCTGTCGCAGCTTCAACAGGGGTGACGCCTAGCAGCCTGTGGCAAAACTGTGGCACCGGCGTCTCGCCGGTGGTTTTCACGGTCGGGAAGGGCGTTTCCGAACCGCTGTTTTCCCTTTTACCACGGGCTGCTAGCTCGACTACCTGGTGACAATCCGCACTCGCATGGTAAGCCTCCCCTTTGTCTGTGCGCTCTCGGCCATTTGGAAAACGGGAGCACCGCGTCTCGGGGGAATGCCTGGCAAGATCGGGCCATCGTGGATGGCTTCCGCAACGATGGAGTGCCCCGAATGGGCGAATTCAGCAGGAGCAAGAGATCCGCCCGAGACGAGCCGCCGGCAGTGGCCTACAAGCTGATGAAGGCGAGTGCGCCCTGTCCCTTCTGTTCGGAGAAGACCTCGGGGCCGGTCTTCGAGACGCTGTGGAACCGTCTTACATTCTGGCAGGTTCGTCAATGCCTCCAGTGCCTTCGGTTGCCCCCGAGAGTGCAACACATGAGTCTACGACATGCCCGCTACGGCATCACGGCCGCGTTGATGCTGGCCTGTACCTGTTGTGGTTGTGGAATTCTCGAGGAGGGTCGCTTTCCGCCGCCCACATTGAATACGCTCGCGCCAATCCCCTCTTGGCTCGGGTTGGCCTATGAAGATGTGAGATTGGAGACATCCCAGGGAAAGCCCGTCTTCGGATGGTTCATCCCCGCGGAAGGCAGCAAGGCCACGGTGCTCATTCACCACGGCGCAATCACCAATCGCAGCCTTACGTTTGCGCACTACTCACTCCTCCATGAACTTGGCTACAACGTGATGGTCTACGATTACCAGGGGTATGGCGAAAACTGGAATCCCCCGAGTCTTGACACGATTCTGTCCGATGCCAACGCGGCACTGAGTTACCTTCAGCAGCGCACGGGATCAGGTACCGACCGGATCATCCTGTTCGGTATCTCGTTAGGCACGCTTCCGGCGATGGCCCAGGCCGCTTCGTCACCTGACCAAGTCGTGGGCGCCATCCTGGAAGGCAGCTTCACGACGGAGACTCTTCCGCCGTGGTCCCTTCTCCTCGCTGGGATTATCCCTTGGGCAAACGCGATCGATCACGTGCCACAGGAGCTTGACCCGAGCCAGTACATCGACCACATCACGATACCGAAGCTGTTTCTTCAATCGAGAGAAGACCTTGTTACGCCCTTTTCTGGTGCGGAGCGACTGTGTGATCTAGCCCCCGAGCCGAAGCAGTTCGTTGAGGTGATCGGTCAACACACACTGGCGGTACTGCATGACCCGAGTTACGCCGAGCATCTGAAGACCTTCCTCGATGGCCTGGCAACGACCAACTCGGAGGCCTCCGACCAGCCGGGATGATCGTGCTCCTCTGTTCGTCGCACCAGATCGGCTTGCTCACGCAAGTGCTTACGGAGCCGGGCAACCAGCCCTCTTCAGATCTCGGTGGTCTTCTTTTGGTCTTCTGGCCCCGTATCAGCCCTTACAGCACCTCAGCGTCCATGACCAGCATCTCCAGATCGTCTCGTACCGCCTCCAGGGGCAGGCTCTCGTGAATCAGCTCGACCGTTCTCGCTCCGAACGAACGCCAAAGCGGCTTGCCATTGCTGCTCAGCGGCAAAGTGGATGGCTCGATGACTGCGGGTCTGCCTACGCCGGCGGATGTCGGCGAGACGGCGTCCGGCGGTTCGGCCTGACACGATCTGGGAGCGGCAGCCGTGGCAGGGCGGTAGCGCCGCGGTATACTCGGCCAGAACAACAGCAACCGCAGCAACGTATCCTGTAGTAGGTGAGCATGGCCCGGCAACGCCGACTGGTCGACCCAAACGATGGACGGAAACGCTGCAAGTGGGCGGCGAAGGACCCACTGCTCGCGACGTATCACGATCTCGAATGGGGCGAGCCCATCCGTACCGATGCCGGTCATCTGGAGCGAATGGCTCTGGAGATTTTCCAGTGCGGCCTGTCGTGGAAGATCGTGCTGGTGAAGCGGCCGGCGCTGCGGCGGGCATTCCGGCGGTTCAGCGTGGGCCACGTCGCGGCGATGACAGAGCGTGATGTTGACCGGCTGTGCCGGGACGCGTCGATCGTTCGGAACCGGCGGAAGATCGAGGCTACTGTGCACAACGCCCACGTGTTTCAGGAGTTGGCCGAGAAACATGGCTCGTATCGGCGATGGCTGAACGACCTGCCGGTCGACACGCTGGCCCAGCAGGCCGCCTTGTATCCGCTGTTTCGCAAGATGTTCAGATTCATGGGACCGGAGACGACCAAGTGCTACTTGATGGGTACTGGCAAGGTTCCGCCGTGGCACGAGCGAGGCTGCTGGCGGAGAACCTGCTCCTAAGTCCTGCGGCCAGCGGTGTTTGGGAGCATCCGGCCCCGGACGGCAACGGGGGCCGACGAGAAAAAAAAACAAGGAACCCTTGCTTAAGCCGATGAATGGTATATTATTGTTTGCTTAGAGACCTGAGAAGGTCCCTGTCGTGCAGTGGGGATTCTGAGCACCTAGCAGCGAAGCTGACGACGGAACGTTCCAAACAAATGTGACCAGGATGGTCAACCAGCGACGCAACCGCGCCCACGGCGGATCACACAATCTGCGTCCTGGTTCTACTTCTTGAGGGAATCGGAGTATGTACGCCATGGAGGAAAAATCCAGGCACGAGATCATCACGCGTGCGAAAATCAGCTACGCGGAGCAGAAGACCAACATGTCCTTGCAGGCTTGGATCGACCGCGAACTCCGCGAACTCGGCCTCGGCCCCATCACCAACGAGGAGTACGAGAACTACTCGCTCACCGCGCATCCGCGCATCTTCTAGGCAGTGCCGCCTTGCTTTAGGGGTCCAGATTTCTGCGCGCCGATCCGCAGGGCCTGCCAGCGTCCGCTCGAGAAACGTGGTCTCGCGCGGATCGGCATCGGTCTGGAACAGCACCGCGGTGCGTCCCGGGGATTCAATGCACGTGCGTCAGCTCGTTGATTCGGGCGGAGCGTCGGGTTTGCGCGCTTCGTCGATTCGTCGGCTGATGCCCTCGTGTGTCAATGGGTGATCCGCTTTGGCGGCGGGGGGGAAGCGCGACTTCTTCATGTAGGTGTGGATTTCGGTGCGGAGGTGCGACCGCATGTCGTGGCCGATTCGCCGCTGCCGCTCGGCGCGCAGGGCGTCGAGATCGATGGGGCCCACGATGACCTTCTCACCAGGGCCCGGATCAGCCTGGGCAAGGACCCTGCCGTCAAAATCGACGACCATGCTGCCGCCGGGCCAACAGAAGGGCGGATAGTGTTCGAGGCTGGCGCCCTGATTCGCGGCGACGATATACACGGTGTTCTCCACAGCCCGCGTGCGGTTGAACAGTGTCCACCAGTCCATCGGCGGCGTCGCGCCCCACGGATTCATGTAGGCCGAGACGCGGGCGATGACCTCCGCTCCGTTGAACGCGATCTGGCGAATGGTCTCCGGAAAGAGAAAGTCGTAGCAGATCGCCACGCCCAGATTGCCGATCTCCGTCTCCGCGATGGGAAACGGCTCGGCGCCGTACCTGCGAAAATCGTGCGGGCTGGCGTGCAGCTCCCACGGGATCCACGGGTTGACCTTGCGATACTTCGACAGCACGCCACCGGGGCCGATGCAGACGGTGGTATTGAATACGGCGTCCGGGTAGTCCGGGTCGGCTTCGAGGAAGGTGCCCGTCTGGATGTAACAGCCATACTTGGCGGCGACGCGGGCGTAGCGGTCCGTGTGCTCGTTGGGAACCTCAATGGCAAGGCGATCCCGCAGCCTCTCGACGGTCTCGTAAACGGGCGCCGCGTGAGCGAACTCCGGAAAGACCAGTAGCCGCACATCGAAGAACGGCTCGTAGCCCGTGACCGTCTGCTCGATCAGCTCGCACATCCGCCCGGTTCGCGCGGCGATCTCATCGCGGGTCTCGGGGCAGGGAAAATCAGTCTGGCAAGAGGCTGCGTAGTAGCGTGCGGTCATAGGCGGCCAGTATAACGAAACGCTCCCAAAACGCCCAGAATGCGCCGCCTACGGCGGATTCCGAGGCAGAACCACCTTCGGCGATGCACGGAGCTTCGGCTCGACCTACCGCGGCTGCGTTGAAGAAGGGCCACCAACGGCGACGAGATCGCCCCGTTCGTGGTGGCGGTCTGGCCGCCTCGACGGCTGCGGCCGACGTGTGCACCGGGGACTTCAGCGGCAACGGCATTCTCGATCCGGCGGACACCGCCGACTTTGTCACGGCGCTGCTGGGCGCCTCGTAGGCCGCTAGCCCAACCACACCGCACGGCCGGTTCGCCGACCGCAGCGTGCCGGACGTTCGAAGCCTACCGCCGAATATCTTCCAGGAGGAGCGTCGGCGGCGGACGGAGCCGGTCTTCTTCAAGACCCGATTCCCGTGGGGATGCTCTCAAGCGGGCAGGAACGCCATGGCGATGCACCGCCTTGGCGGTCGGCAGTTTGTTGCTCGCGTCTCCGCGCCTTGAGCCGTTCGCGTTTTCGCCTTCGGCCGGCCCGTGGAGCTGAGAAACTGCTTCATGACTGTGGAGACAAGCGGCGGATGTTCAATGAACCGTCCATTCCACCGGCGAGACGCCGGTGCCACAGTTCTGCCACGGGCTGTTAGGCCCTGCCCGGTGGGAACAAGGTGTCCAGCTTCGCGCTGATGTCCTCCGTCACCGGCACGGAGAGGGCGCCGAGGTTTTCGTGAAGCTGTTCGGGTCCCCTGGCACCCAGAAGGACGCTGGATACACCGGGTCGGCTCAGGGTCCAAGCGAGGGCCAACTGGGCGCGCGTACAGCCCGCTTCGTCGGCGATGGCCTTGAACCGCCGGACACGGCTGATGCGATCCTCCGTGTACGCGTGGTCCCGCAGCCAGTCGATGCGGCCCAACCGTGAATCATCGGGAATGCCATCGTCATACTTGCCGGTGAGCAGGCCATAGGCCAGCGGGCTGAAGACCGCCAGGCCCATGCCTCGCTCGGTGGCCGCCGGCCGCACATCGTTCTCGAACCTCGCCCGCATCAGCAGGCTGTAATTCGGCTGTTCCACCTGTGGCGGATAGAGGTTGCGCGCTTGACACAGGCGGTGTACCTCCTTGATTTGCTCGCCGCTCCATTCGCTCGTACCCCAGTAGAGTGCCTTGCCCTGGTGCACAAGGTCGTCCATGGCGCGGGCCGTTTCCTCCACGGGCGTCTCGCGGTCGGGGCGGTGGCAGAAGTAGATGTCAACATAGTCGGTCCCGATGCGATGGAGGCTCTTGTGTATCGACTCCACGATGTGCTTGCGCGACAGCCCCCGGTCGTTGACGTCCCTGCTCATCGGAAAAAAGACTTTTGTCGAAATCACAAGCCTGTGGCGGGGGAATTCCCTCAATACTGAGCCCATGATCCGCTCGGCCTCGCCATTGGCATAGACGTCGGCGATGTCGAAGAAGTTGATGCCCGCGGTGAAGGCGGCGTGCAGGGTCGCGCGCACGGTGTCGCGGTCGGTGACGAGTTCGCCGAACGTGGTCCAGCCACCCAGGCCGAAGGCACTGACCTTCGTCCCGCAGCGGCCCAGCGGGCGGTATGGCATCTCGAGTGTCTTCATGATTAGACGAACCTCTTTACGATCTCATCCGTGATCTCATCCGCGTTTTCCGGGGCGATCCCAAGCTCGCGGCAAGTCCTTTCAGCCCTCGCCAATCTGCGTGGGTCGTCCATCTCGCTCATGCGGGAAAACACTCCCAACCTTCTCCCTACCTGATACAGCGTCCGGCGCTCGGGGGCCATTTCCAGGAACGTGCGCAGTATCCCGATCATACGCCCCTTGTCACGCGGAAGGGCGCCTCTTAGATCCTCAAAGAGGTTCAGGATGTGGTCGCTCTCGATGACGCTGGTGATCCCGTTCAGATTTTCGATGAACAGCAGCAACTCCCTCGCCACCATGAGGTCCGTACACTTCTCGAAACGGCCCGCCGCCTGATCCTCGTGGAGGGGCGTACCGGGGGGAATGGCGAGGGTCCGGAACCGGATGAAATCTGGGTTCATCTGATTGAGCGCATCTGCCGTTTCCAGCGCGTGCGTTTGGGAGAGTTCCCGACCTCCCAGGCCTGGCATGACGTATTCGGAAAGCTCGAAACCCGCCTCCTTCGCCTTGATCGCGGCCTTGATGTGCATTCCCTTTGTGACGCCCTTGCCGACCCTTTCGAGCACCCGATCGGATCCGGACTCCATGCCGACGTGAATCCTCGTCAGGCCGGCGTCTCTTATGGCTTTCAGGTCATCGTCCCTTCTTAGGGCAAGGGTATGTGATCGTGCATAGGATGTGATCCTCTCCACTGATGGAAAGCTCGTCTTGATGTGCTTCAGGATCTCGACGAGGTCGCTTGGCTTGATGACGAGGGTGTTTGCGTCCTGGAGGAAGATGGACTTCATGCCGCCCGCAAACAGCCAGTTGAAGGCGGCGGTAAGGCTTTGCGATTCCACCTGCCCGATTCCATCGGCAAGGTCTATGACTTCATCTCGGTGGATATGGCCGGTCTCGTCAGCCATTTGTTGGAGCGTTTCCACATGCGCGTGAATCGAATCGATGTCTCTCTTCACATCCTCAACTGGGCGAATGGAGAACTTCGCCCCCTTGTAGACGGGGCAGAAAGTGCAGCGATTCCAGGGGCAATTCCTCGTAACGCGAATGAGAAGGCTCGATGCCTCACTCGGCGGCCGTATTGGCCCCTGCTCGAAGCCCTGATAGGAATCAATCATGTCGTCGTGCCTGTTCATCGAGAAGCACTGCATGGTCAAGGGGCGGGCCTCCGAACAGCCGCCTGGCCGAGGTTACCCCGGCGACCTGCCTGTTGCCGACGTTCTCGCCCCGAGGCAAACCAACACATGCCGGCGAAGCCGTGTCAGCGGTCGGAAGACCGCGCGATGCCACCGAATCCAGAATGGTGCCCGGTACGAATCGGCGATTTTGCCGGTTTCGAGTTGATCCGGTCGCAGCCTGCGCCAGTGTTTCAGAAGATGATAGTGGTCCGAGGCTTGCAGCGTACTGAGAATCAGCCGGGCGAGCCACGTCCTGCCTCCGCGACGGGCGGGCAGGTACCAGGAGATCTGGAAATCAATCAGGAAGGGCGCGCCATCGTCGCCGAGGAGGATGTTCTCCCGCTTCTCCAGATCGACGTAGGCCGCATCCCTGGCGTGGATCTCATTGAGCATCTCTCGGAGGCGCGGAAAGAATCGGTCGTCCGGTACGTCTTCCCTTTGCAGCGGCCGGCCCTCGATGAACTCGTGAACCAGCCCTGTCTGCCCCCACAGGCCGACGAAACGAGGGACACCTTGAATGGAGTGCATCAGTTGATAGGTTCTGGCCTCGTGGCGAGCCAGGAATCCGCCTATCCAATTCATGGGAATCCCTAGCATCGAAGCCTGGCGTCCCAGTTTCAAAACGACCTTCCCAGCCGGTCCCTTGTACAGGCCCGTGGCCGCGAAGAAATCGTGCTTGAAGGTGTGTGCCAGCTCGTATTCCCACCCCCCGATGCGGATTTCCCGGGGGAGGTCCGCCCGGCCCAGAGCTCGGAGCCAAGTCGGCGGTGGTCGGTGTCTGGGGGGGCTCGACATTCTGAAAAATTCAACCGGACAAATAGTGGTCGGAAAAGTGTTTTTGTACTACTATCTACGCGAGTCAGTTCCAGCGGTTCCCGTGGCTTCATCATAGCCGCCCGCTGGGACTAGGGGTAATAGGAACGCGTGCCCGGAGTCAATTGTATTTGGGGGCACAAGAAATAGGATGGATAACCATGCTTCGAAGAAAGACAGCCACGTATGCTCTGCTAGCCCTGTATGAGATTGCAGATCAGCACCGCGACACTGCTCACCCGACGGGTGTGCGGGCTCACGACATCGCCCACAAGCATAAGCTGCCCAAGGCGTATGTCGCGAAGATCCTGAGCCAGCTTGCCAATGCCGAGATTCTCCATTCTGATAGGGGCCCGCGAGGTGGATTTCGCCTCAACCACTCGCCCAAGGATATCTCGCTGTACGACATCTTCGACGGCGTCGGTGCATTGACGACGAACGACAAGCGCCGCCCCGCCGTTAAAGGTCTGCCGCAGCCAGTCCAGGCGACGATGGCACACACCCAGGATGAGGCAGCCGACTTGATGAAGGGGCTTTTCCTCAAGACGACACTGGCTGACGTCCTCGCCGGGGTACTTGCCAAGTAGTGACGCCACGGCATGTCGCCAGGCGGCGTGCCGTGGATCATCCTTGCCAGGTTGGTCGCCTGTTCATGTGGGGTCTGAGCCTGTCAGGTTCCGGCAGCGAGGATGTCCCGCGCTACGACATCGCGCGCAAGGCCAGACAGACCGCTGCCCCGGCAATGGCCATGGCCGCCGCCGTCTTGCCCGCGATGCCGACGAGGCGGCCGAGTGTCGCGAACAAGCCCACTCGGGCGCCCGCCCTGATGTCATCCCGGACGGTCATCTCGGCGACCAGGGCGCCGACGAAGCAGCCCACCAAGCCGCCCGCGATCGTTCCGACGATGGGTATCGGCACGGACAGGATGATCATGCCCAGGAATCCGCCGAGCAATGCCCCGACGGCCGCCCGGCGGCTGGCCCCGGCGCGCCGCGCCGCGGCGACGGAGGCGATGGTGTCGAGAAGCTCAGCGACGGCGGCAACGGCCGCGAGGGCAACCAACCACCGCCAGCCGATGCGCTGCCAGCCGTAGTACCAGTCGTAGCCGGCGGCCGACGCGAGAATAAGCCACGTCCCCGGCAGTTGCAGGGCCGCCAGGAAGGTGCCGCCGAGGGCAAGCAGGACCAATGCGATCAACAAGAGCGCGTCGACCATTGAGGGGGCTCCAAGGCGCCTGGCGCCGGGGACCATCGAGCGTCACCAGGCACGCACGGATTGGATGTCGATGCGTGGGTGCTTGGCCCCACGAGCGGCAGGTGTCTCAGCCGGGCATCGTCTTCGAGAATCGAGTCGGTGTCCATGATGGTTTCTGGCGGCCGTTGCGTCTGCCCGCGAGAAGCAGGCCGCCTCGTCCCTTTGACTCGGCCGTTCGCACTCTCTAGAATCCGCGTGTTGTCCGCGGGCGGCATTCTGCACATCAAGGAGAACAACGGCATGGCCGGACCAAACACGCTTGAATTCACTGACGCGAACTTCGAATCCGAAGTCCTCCAATCCGACAGCCCGGTGCTGGTCGATTTCTGGGCCGACTGGTGTATGCCCTGCAAGGCGCTTGGCCCGGTGATCGATGAGTTGGCCACGGAGTATGTAGGCAAGATCAAGGTTGGGAAGCTCGACACCGAATCCAACCAGGAAATGCCAACCAAGTACGGCATACAGGCCATCCCCACGGTGTTATTGGTCAAGGACGGCGAGATCGTCGAGAAGTTCGTCGGGCTGACAAGCAAGAAGGACCTTCAGGCGGCGTTCGACCGCGCCTTGGGCTAAGAAGCCACAGGTCAGGACGTTGGAACGATCCCGGTACGCTTGTGGCGTTTGTGGTACCGGCGTCCCGCTGGGGATGTGTCTTGTGGCACCGCAGCCGAAGACGATGGATACATGGATCCACGGGCTTCGGCGTGCGAGCCACAAGGGTCATCCAAACACCTTCTTACGCCAGTAGTTCGCGGACCTTCGCGCCGATATCGGCTGCACGCATGAAGGTTTCGCCGATCAGCAGTGCCGTGGCGCCGGCACGCTTGAGGTACAGGATGTCGTCGCGCGTCTTCACGCCGCTTTCAGAGACGAACGGCACGCCCGGTCCGAGTTCGCCGGCCAGGCGTTGCGTGGTGCGAAGGTCGGTGGTTTGCGAGCGGAGGTCGCGATTGTTGATCCCCAACAAGGCGAGGCGCTGGGGGCCGATTACGTCGCGGACGCCGCGAAGCTGCTCGGCGTCGTGGACCTCCACCAACGAAGCCATTCCCAGCCGGCAAGCCACGTTCGTCCATGATTGGATCTCCGCCGACGACAGGATGCCGGCGATCAGGAGGATCGCATCGGCGCCCGCTGCCCGGCTTTCGAAGATCTGGTATTCGTCGACGATGAAGTCCTTACGCAACACTGGCAGCGAGACCGCCTTCTTGACCGCCTGGATAAGCGACAGATCGCCGGAGAAGTAGGTGCTGTCGGTCAGGACGCTGATCGCGGCAGCGCCGCAGTCCTCGTAGATCCGCGCGATCGCGACAGGGTCGAAGTCGGGTCGAATCAGGCCGGCCGAAGGCGATGCCTTCTTGATTTCCGCGATCAACCGGATGTCGGGCCCACCCGCGGTGACCTGACCGTAGAAGTCACGCGGCGCTGCAATATCCTCAATGGCCGCCTGAAGATCCGCCTGGGGTCGGGCACGCCGGGCCTCCGCAACCTCGCGGCGTTTGGTCTCGGCGATTCTATCCAATATAGTCCCCACTGCGGCGGCTCCTTTCGCGATTAGCGGCGCCTTTCGCCACTGTATGGAGAGCCAGCCGGGGAATCAACGACCCGATGCTACACGAACTGACGCCACTGGAGCTCTCGGAGGCCAACCTCCTCGAGACCGGGATTGCGGTGATCCTGGTCATTGGCATGGCCTTAACCTGGCAGCGGCGTTGGGGCAGCGTCCTTCGGCTGCCGGACCCACCCGAACACCGCATCGAGCCGGCAGACTTGCTGGTCGGTCTGCTGGCGCTGTTCGTGTTTCCCGCCGTTTTCCTGCACCTGTTCAGCTTGTGGAGCGGGTCGTCACTCCCCGTGCAACCGACGTCTGCGCCGGCCGGGGAGGTCCGACTCTCCCCTCAGGAAGTCCTCGCCCAGACAGCCGGTGGGCTGAGCGCGCTGGTTGTATTCGTGTACCTGGGTGCGATGCGGATCCGCGGCGGCCTGGCGGGCTGGGGGCTTTGGTGTGATCGGATTCCCAGGCATGTCGTGACGGCCGTCGTCGCATACGTGGCCGTCTTCCCCGTGTGCGCCGGCTTGCTTGTCTTGACCCGCGAGGTGATCCTCTTCTTCGACTCGAGCCGCGCGTTGCCAGACCACGTCGCGATTCAGATGCTTCACGCCGAGGATCTCCCCGTTTGGATCAAGGCCATGACCGTCATCGGCGCGCTGGTGCTGGCCCCGATCGTGGAGGAGTTGTTCTTCCGGGGGCTTTTGCAGACAGCGTTGGCCCGGTGGTGGCGCTCGCAATGGTTGGCCGTCGTGTTTAGCGGCTGCGCGTTCGGCCTGCTTCATATGCAGGCCATCGATACGGTCCCCGCGCTGGCCTTCTTCGGCGTCGTGCTGGGCTACCTGTACGCACGGACGGGCTCGCTCGTCTTGGTGATCCTCCTGCACGCGGTGTTCAACGGCAAAACCGTTCTGTGGATTGCCATGGGTCGATGAAAGTTCAGGCGGGGGCAGTACCGAGCCCCAAGCGCCGGCGCGGGCGTGTGGCACTGGCAGCTTGCCTGCCAGTGTGCATGGCCCCATGCGCCCGGGAGAAACCGTACGGGCGGGCAAGCCGCCCGGGGCACGCAAAATCGAATGCCGCAGGAAGCGTCACGGACCCGATTGCCATGAGCGAGCAGGTTTCGCAGTGAATGAGATGCCGGTAGGCGGTATAATAGAAGCCTGGTCATGACGTGCCCCGGCCTTCAAGGGCGCGAGAATGACGTGAGGGGGTCAAGCACGATTATGAGAAGGGCGATCCGATTCGCGCTGGCCGCACTGCTCGTCCTTGTCGCCGCTTCCAGGGCCATCGGCGACGCCGTGCTGCTGAAGGACGGGACCCTTGTTAAGGGCACTATCGACTACCAAACGTCCAAGCGCGTCGTCCTGGCCATCACGTCGTACACCAAGGTCCCCATTCAGCGAAGCGACATCGCCCTGCTGGCCGTTTCGGAGGACGGGACCGCCTACTCGCGCTATGCCGACGGCTCGGAGATGGCCGACGAGGGACTGCAAATCGCCACCCTCCTCTTCGAACACCCCCGCACACACAAGGTCGTTAGCCTGGTCGGGGCCATCCACGTGGGCGACGCCTCGTACTACCGCGAACTGCGGTTGATTCTCGATGCCCACGATCGCGTCCTGTACGAATTGGTCACCGGCTCGGAAGACGATGGCTTCTCCAAGGCGTACGACAAGCTCACCAGCACGATGCGGCGGTTGCTCCAGTTGGAAAGCCAGAAGGCGGTCGTCGACTACGAACACCCCCCGAAGAACTGGGTCCACGCCGACCTCTCCTGGTCCCAACTGAAGCGCACGCTTGGGGTCGATCGCCTCGAACTGATCCCGCCGGAAGTCCAGAAGGAACTGGTGAAGGTCATGGGTCTCGTCGAGAAGTACGTCAGGTTCGCGGAGGTGACCCACCTCGACAAGCTCAGCGCCACGATGCTCAAGCGGCTGCTCGGCAGGAAGATGGGCGACGAACTCGAAGCAACCTGGGAGCAGCTCGAGGGCAGGGAGTCCGCCAACCACCACCGCGGCACCATGGCCCGCCTGATGGACGCCCGCAACAAAAAGGCCATGCGAGTCCTCAAACGCGAGCTGCGTCGCAACAAGCATACGTCTTTTGCTGTTTTCTATGGCGCCGGTCACATGCCCTATTTCGAGATGCGGCTAAGAAGGATGGGATTCAGAAGGCTCGGCGTCGCCTGGGTGACGGCTTGGAAGGTTCCGTGATTACGCCAGACCGCCCGACGCGGCTTGCCGGGTGGCGGATTGCCCGAGTCCATACGGCTTGGCTTGCCGATTGGCGGATCACACGGGATCGCTCGCCCTAGGGCAGTTCACGCTTGCCTGTGACTGTGGCACGGGCGCCAAAGCCCGTGAACCCACCGCCGAGACGGCGGTGCCACAGGTGCATCCAACCGTGAACTGCTCTAAAAACGCCGCCACATCGCCGCCGCCAACTCGCGAGACCTCGCTACGACCTCCCGCTCATCGACACCGAGCATGGACCCGTTCTCCATTCGCAGCCTGCCGTCCACGATCGCCGTCTTGACCATCGCCGTCGGCAGACCGAAGACCAGGTGGCCCGGGAAGTTACCCTCCGTCAGCGGCGTGGGTGGGTCGTAGTCCATCACGATGACGTCTGCCAGATGGCCGGGCGCAAGGACACCGACAGGATGTCGGAAGTACCTCGACGCGATCTTCGCATTGTTCTCGACAAGCATCCGCACGGCCTCGACGAAGGCGACGCGCGAGTCGCCCGTGACGTGCTTGTGAATCAGGTTGGCGGCCCGCAACTCGTCCAACATGTTGGCCGTCATGCCGTCCGAGCCCAGGCCGACGAGCACGCCGTGCGACATCATCTTGAGCACGTTCGCCGCGCCGACCGCGTTGTTCATGTTGGACTGCGGGTTGTGCACGACGTTGGTCCGCGTGTCGCGCAGCAGGGCGACCTCGCCATCGTCCAGGTGGATGCAGTGGACGCAGATGGTCTTCTCGCCCAGGATGCCGGCGTCGGCGAGCCGGTTGACCACGCGCTTGCCGTACTTGGCGAGCGAATCCTCGGGGTCGAAGCGCGATTCGGACGTATGGATGTGAAAGCCGGTGTCCAGGCCCTTGGACGCCTCCACCGCTCGATCCAGCGTCTCGGCGCCGATCGTCATCGAGGCGTGCAGCCCGAACAGCGCCGACACCATCGGATCGCCCTTCTCGCGGCAAGCCTCGATGAAGGAGGTGTTTTCCTCGACTCCCTGTTGCGCAATATCTGCCCCGTCGCGGTCGGACAACTCGTAGCACAGACAGCTCCGCACGCCCACCTGTCCCGCCGCACCGGCGATCGTATCGAGGCTGCCCCGCACCGCCGAATGCGACGCATGATGATCGATGATTGTCGTCGTCCCCGCCCGCAGGCACCGGCACAGCGCTACCAGGGCGCTGTACCGCACGTCCTCCAGCGTCAGCGCCTTGTCCAGCCGCCACCACAGCCGCTCGAGGATCTCGACGAAGTTCGACGGCGGTTCGTCCTTGATCGCGATTCCGCAGGCGAACGTACTGTACAGGTGCATGTGCGCGTTGATGAAACCGGGCATGATCACGCCGCCGCCGGCGTCGATCGTCTTCGCCCCACTCGCGGCAACCTCGCCTCGCGGGCCTACCCGCTCGATCAGGTTCCCTTGGATCAGCACGGCGCCGTCTGGAATCACGCGCAACGGCTGCCCGAGCGTGATCACGGTCCCGTTGGCGACAACAAGCTTTCTGCTCATGGCTCCCCGATCCATTATGCTGTTGGCACCCCTGTCTCTCCAACTACGGTGGCCCGACCTTCTGCCGGCGCCAGCACGTCGGCTGATACGCCGAGTTCCTGCAAGCTGAAAGGCCTCCCACACTCCGGACAGCGCCTTCGATTCAGACCAATCAGGCAATAGCCGCACCGTAGGCAATACGGCTCACCCGTCGGTCCCTCATGCAGGCAACAGGTGGCCAGTTGCCAGACCGTTGTCTGTAATGACTGGCATGAGATTGTGCAGGCTTCCCCGATCGTACACACCAGCAACGTTACGATGGCGCCATAGGCCAGGTAAAGCCCGTAGGCCGCATATTCGTGAAGCAGAAACTGGGAGCCGTATCCCAAGTCCCAAAGGCACGCCACAAGAGCATAACACAAGTGGGCCGGCTGTACACGCCACCTTGCGCAGGAAGCGTACGCGACCGCAACTGCGGGAAAGATCACACAAGTCAACAGTCCATTGGGCCATGTCGCTGATATCAGTGGGTCGTAAGAGTCAAATGGCGCGCCGCCAATCGCGAGTAGAACAACGCCGGTCGCGGTCAGCAGCAGCAAGGCATACATACCCGATGCACAGACTCGGTGCGCACCGGAATACCCTGATAAGCGCAGGAAGGCCAACAGGGACGCAATGAGTCCGAGCGAATAGGGGGCACCATGAAGCAAGAACTTGGACAACCACGTAGCCCAGTCGACTGTGAATACGGCACCTTGCTCGCCGATCCGCCAATCCTGCTGCACTACTTCGTAGAGATGTGCACTAGGGCGCCTACACGTCAGAACCGGAAGAAAGAAGCACGCTGTCAGCACAAGGCCTGCCAATACGGTCAATCGTTGCCAATGCCTGGCGCGTGCGAATCTGTGTCGAGGAAGAACTGCGGCATTTGAAACCATCAGACTAATCTCATTGTGAAGTCTAGTGTGCTCCGCTGTTCTCGCTACCGATGTGTCTTTGGCATTCCGGGGTCGTCCTCGTTGGCTGGCAGCCCGTGGCAAGACTGTGGCACCCAGTGGTCTGAGACGACGGGAACTCAACTCTTTCCGCCCTTGCTCAGTCGGCCGATGAGTTCGTGCGATGGACGACCACGTGGACGACATCATCATGCTACCGCTGTTAGTCTCCCGATCAACGAACTTCCGATACGCCCGCCCCACGGGGGACGCCCCCAAGCACGTCCAAACCGCACCGTAGGGCTGGCGCGGAGCCCGCAGATTGCAGCCGTGGCGTAGTCGGCATCAGGGGGTATACTCTCCGCGGACACTTTCGGCAACCCCGGGTACTTCGCCCAGAGGCCGGGCGGGGGGGTTCGTCATGGAGCCCCAACCGAAGGTCGCCTACTTCTCAATGGAGATCGGTCTCGACCCCGCGATACCTACTTACAGAGGAGACCTGGGAATGCTAGCCGGCGACTCGTTGCGCGCTGCGGCGGATCTCAGGCTGCCCATGATTGCCGTGACCCTGGTTCACCGACGTGGGTATTTTTACCAGCGCCTCGACGCCGAGGGCGTCCAGACCGAGGAGCCCGTGGACTGGGCGCTCGACGACTACTTGAAGCCGCTTGAGCCGAGAGCGACCGTAACGCTCGAAGGTCGCCCCGTGCAGATTGCTGCTTGGCAGTTCGACATCGTGGGCGCGGCGGGCTTCACCGTCCCCGTGGTCCTGCTCGACACGGACCTGCCTGAGAATGCCGAAGGTGATCGGGCGATCACGCACTACCGGTACGGTGGCGACGCACGCTACAGATTGCTCCAGGAGGTGGTGCTGGGAGTGGGGGGACTACGCATGCTGCGGTCCTTGGGCCTGAACGACTTCCATCGCTACCACATGAACGAGGGACATGCGGCCCTCTCGGTGCTCGAATTGCTCAAAGAGGAGACCGGTGCACGGCGGGCTGCCGCAGCGGATCAGTCCGTTGTCGACGCGGTGCGCCGAACGTGCGTCTTCACCACGCACACGCCGGTCGAGGCCGGGCACGATAAGTTTCCGATGGATCCTGTCCAAAGCATCCTCAAATTCGGGCTCGTGCAGACGCTCGCGTCTGCCAAAGGTCAAAACGCGCTTTGTTGCGACGGATTGTTGAACATGACCTTCTTGGGTTGGGACGGTGAGCGGATCAGGCGTCCGGGCGACGGACGAAAACAGATCGAACAGTCGCATCCGGAAATACTCGACGATCTCAAGAAGCTTGTCGAAGACGAGACGGCCGGTGATCCATCTTCCGCGGACCGCTGGGTAAACCGATCGAGCCGCAAACTGGCCGCGGCGATGAAGAAGCTCGGCCACAATATCTCACATGTGTCGGTGATTCGGCTGTTAAAAAACTGGATTGAGTCTGAAAGCAAATCGCAAACGTTTCACGGGTCCGCCCCATCCTGATCGTGACCTACAGTTCCGCTATATTCAAAGCCAAAAGGGGCGATTCCTCCGCTGCGGCCTACCCGTGATCAGCGTGGACGCGAGAAACAAGGAGCTTATTGGCGATTTCAAGAACGCGGGCCGGATCTGGACTAAAGAGCCGATCAAAGTGAATGCACACGATTTTCCGCAAGATGCCTTGTGCAAGGCGGCTCCCTATGGAGTGTACGATGTAGGCCGCAATCACGGATTCATCCATGTCGGCATATCGTCCGACACGCCACGGTTTGCCGTCGATTCCATCAGACAGTGGTGGCTTGCTCACGGAAGGAAACATTACCGCGATGGCCACGAACTGCTGGTCCTGGCCGACGCCGGTGGCAGCAATGGCTATCGTCCCCGGCATTTCAAGAAGATGCTCCAAGAGACGATCGCAGACGCTTTTGACCTGAAGGGCACGGTGTGCCGTTTTCCGAGCGGCGCCTCCAAGTGGAATCCGATCGAGCATCGGCTTTTCGGCCCGATGAGTTGCCACTGGTCAGGTATTCTCTTGCGTAGCCTGAAGTTGTTGTTGCGGCTTGTCCGCACAACCGTCACGCAAGGAGGCTTGAGGGTATGCGCTCGCTTGACTGACACGACCTACCGAACGGGTATCCGCGTGACCGACGCCGAGACGAGAATGCTCAACCTGCAAAAACACACGGTGTGCCCACAATGGAATTACACGATAGCCCCGCGCCAACACGCATGAAAGGTTATTCACTTACAGGCCCCAACTGGTGCAATGAAGGTCACAATAAATTTCACATGCCTCCAGCACAGTCCTGCTATCGAGGCGTCGGGCTGAATTCAGGCTACCAATGCTGCTACGATTCAGATGGTTGTCTTATTACGAGTGGGAGTGGCGCCGGCAGTTTTGACATATACGCACCGGCGGGGGGAGAAGAATCAGATGGGTGGTGTAACTGGAGTGTTCCAAACACTTTCATGCACATTGTGGTGGACGTATCGCTCGTGCCCCTCCTCCCATAGTTTCCGTTTTAATGACTAGCGACCATCAACATGATTCCGCACGAAAGTGCGTTCTCTAAATCGCGTTGCTGCGGCTTAATCTGACTAGGAAAGGAATGTGCGTATAGCTATGAGGAAGGCCCGAAAGGTCGTAGCTGACACAGAAGGAACCATCTCCATAAATGTCTTCTGCTGCAACTGCAACTACAACTTGCGAGGCCTCCTGTTAAATGGTAAGTGCCCGGAGTGCGGTGTCGACATCGAGTGCTCACTGAAAGGCGCGCACAAACGATGGCGTGCGACACTGGGTTTTGTTCTCGCCCTGGCAGGGGTCGGGATGGCGATATGCCCCTTTGTCTTGCTGCGTCCTCCCCGAGATGATCTATTCGAATTCGGTGGTCCACTTCTGGCACTTGCAACGGAATTGGTGGCATTGCCTCTTACCATAGTTGCAAGGAGGTATGAAGAGGACGCCACTTTGCTGGAGCGTCTGCTCACACGTATTGCGCTGTGTATCTCCGTGTTGATGGTGGGGCTGCTTGGAGCAGTGAATCTTGCCGTCTGGGCTTTCTTCCTTGGGCTTCGGGGGTAAGCTGCCGAGTTGTGTCGGTCGGGTCCGCAGACCCGCGGTTCGGTCTCGGCGGCAGCGGCTGCCGCACTGAGTTTGCTGCAATTGGGCCGGTCGGATGGTCAATATGGCCTTGGCCTTAGTACTACAGTTGCCCGGATTATTCATACTTCCTGAGTCGAGCCACGCGGGGCGGTCCTCCGGAGGGTAGTGGCCCATTGCTGTTGGCCGAGCGCACAA